>JAFADB010000024.1 GCA_023425225.1 Pseudomonadota bacterium | reverse complement strand
TGCTGGCCTGCGACTACTCGCAGATCGAGCTGCGGATCATGGCCCACCTGTCCGAGGACGCCGGCCTGCTGCGCGCCTTCGCCGCCGGCGCCGACATCCACCGCGCCACCGCCGCCGAGGTGTTCGGGCGGCCGCTGGAGGAGGTCACCACCAACGAGCGCCGCGCCGCCAAGGCGATCAACTTCGGCCTGATGTACGGCATGAGCGCGTTCGGCCTGGCGCGCAACCTGGGCATCGACCGCGGCCAGGCGCAGGACTACGTGGCGCTGTACTTCAGCCGCTACCCGGGCGTGCGCGACTTCATGGAACGCATGCGCAGCCAGGCGCGCGAGCGCGGCTACGTGGAGACGCTGTTCGGCCGCCGGCTGTACCTCAACGACATCAACGCCCGCAACCAGGGCCTGCGCGCCGGTGCCGAGCGCGCGGCGATCAACGCGCCGATGCAGGGCACCGCGGCGGACATCATCAAGCGCGCGATGGTGAGCGTGGACCAGTGGCTGGCCGATCACCGCGAGCGCGCGCTGATGATCCTGCAGGTGCACGACGAGTTGGTGTTCGAGGCCGATGCCGACTTCATCGACACCCTGCGCGGCGAAGTGGTGCGACGCATGGCCGCCGCCGCCGAGCTCAAGGTGCCGCTGGTGGTCGATGCCGGAATCGGCGCAAACTGGGACGAGGCCCATTGATTGCGATTGAAACTCCTCCGCCAATTAACCGGCGCGCGGTTTATGCGCAAATCGATGATTCCGTTGGATATTTGGCGCCCCTATTCAGCTTAGTTAATAGGCGATGCGTGAATGTCCGGGAGAATGAATAACCCCTTAATTCCACGGATTCTTAACCGTAATCTTCACGAACCATCAATGTGCGGGATGTTGATATAGCACCCGACAGGCGCAATGCCTGTCGCGGATCTCTCCCATCCCCTGGAGAAGATCTACCGGAACGGCGACTCCTCCCCAAGTCTCCGTTCCCTGGCCCCGCCGATCCTCCCCTGGTCTGCGGGGCTTTTTATTGCCCGTCGTTTCCCGCTGCCGATGGAGCACACGCGCCGCCGCGAAGAGCGGATCCGGTCCTCGCGCCCTTTTCATGGGGCGGCCCCTACGGTGCGGGCGTTGCAACGATGACGGTGCGGTGATGAGCGATCTGTTCGACCTGGCCATGCCCTGGTGGGAGTTCGTGCTGCGGGCACTGGTGGTGTACGTCGTGGTGCTGGCGATGGTGCGCTTGTCCGGCAAGCGCACCGTCGGCCAGTTCACCCCGTTCGACATGCTGCTGGTGGTGCTGCTGGGCAATGCGGTGCAGAACTCGCTGATCGGCGAGGATACCTCGCTGCTGGGCGGCCTGCTGCTGGCCGCCACGCTGCTGGCGATCAACTACCTGGTGGGCTGGATGAGCGCGCGCAGCGCGCCGCTCAAGCGCGTGATCGAGGGCGAGCCGATCGTGCTGGCGCGCGATGGCCGGGTGTTCCGCCAGGTGCTGCGGCGCGAGCTGGTCAGCCACGCCGACTTCGACGAGGCGATGCGCATGGAGGGTTGCCCCGGCATCGACAAGGTGAAGCTGGCGCTGCTGGAGACCAGCGGCCGCATCACCATCATCCAGCACAAGGACGAGTAGGCGGCCAGGCCGACGTCGCGCAGCCGCTCCCTGCACCACGCAACGCCGGCCCGGTGCATGGGCTCACGGTGCCGGCGCAAGCCAGTCGCGCGGTACCAGGTAGTCGGCCAGCCGCGCCTCGGCGCTGCCGGCGTCGGGGGTGTAGCCATAGTCCCAGCGCACCAGCGGCGGCAGGCTCATCAGGATGCTCTCGGCGCGACCGCCGCTCTGCAGCCCGAACAGGGTGCCGCGGTCGTAGACCAGGTTGAACTCGACGTAGCGTCCGCGCCGGTACAGCTGGAACTCGCGTTCGCGCTCGCCGTACGCGGTGTGCTTGCGGCGCTCGACGATCGGCAGGTAGGCATCGAGGAAGCCGTCGCCGACCGCGCGCAGGTAGGCGAAGTCGCGCTCGAAATCGCCGCCCAGGTCATCGAAGAACAACCCTCCGACGCCGCGCGTCTCGTTGCGGTGGCCGAGGAAGAAGTATTCGTCGCACCAGCGCTTGTGCTCGGCGTAGCGGGTATCGCCGAACGGCGCGCACAACGCCTGCGCGGTGCGGTGCCAATGGCGCACGTCCTCGTCGAACGGATAGAACGGGGTCAGATCGAAGCCGCCACCGAACCAGGCCGCGACCGGCGCGCCGTCGCGTTCGGCGCGGAAGTAGCGCACGTTGGCATGCGTGGTGGGCACGTAGGGATTGCGCGGATGGAACACCAGCGACACCCCGCAGGCGCGCCAGCTGGCGCCGGCCAGTTCGGGGCGGTGGGCGCTGGCCGAGGGCGGCAGGCGCGTGCCGGCCACGTCGGAGAAGCCGATGCCGGCCTGCTCGAACACCGCCCCGCCCTTGAGCACCCGGGTGCGCCCGCCGCCTCCCTCGACTCGCTGCCAGCGGTCCTCGCTGAAGCGTGCCTGGCCATCGGCCGTCTCGATGGCGGCGCAGATGCGGTCCTGCAGGTCGGTGAGGTAGTCGCGGACGCGGTCGAATTCGTTCATGGGCGGCATTCTACGTGGCGCCATCCCCGGCTTCAGGCGAATTCGGCACGGATCCTCGGCGTGCACAGCATCCATGCGATGGCACCGTGCAGGACCGCCACGGCGATGGCGGCCATCGTCATGGCCGTGCGCATGGCGGCATGGAACTGCAGCAGCAGCGGATCGGTAGCATCGGCGCCGGACAGTTGCCGGCTCCAGTCGAGCAGGTGGCCGAACAGCGGCAGGCCGGCCAGGCAGGCGAGCGCGCCCGCCACCAGGATGGCGATGAAACCGCGCCGACCCCATTCCCGGCGCTGCAGAAGGCCCCAGGACAGCAGCAGCACCAGCGCCGACAGCAGCGTCGAGGCCAGGTTCAGCGCCTGCAGGTGCGCCAATGCCCACTGCAGCCGCGGCGGCACTGGCGGCCCGGCCGCCTGCAGCGCCTGCGTGATCGCGTCGCCGGGCATGGTGGCCAGCATCAGCGCCTGCAGCAGGCCGGACAGCACGCCCAGCGCCGCCGTCGCGAGGGAGAGCGCGGCCATCACGGTGACGAAGCTGGAACGGGTGGGCGGAACGGGAGGCATGGAGGTCAGGCTCGGCAATGGCGGGAGGACGGTGCGTGCGGATCCGCCGGGCGCGCCGTCAGAACGCGTCGCTGCCCGGGCGCAATTCGATGTCCAGCAGCGCGGCCAGCTGCTGCATGCCTTCGTCGTCGCGGCTGAGCGCGATCCAGCCGGCGCAGCAGCCATCGTCGCTGTTCCAGTTCCACAGCGTGTAGCCGTGTTCGCGCAGTCGGTCGTAGGCCACCGCCATCAGCGACGGCACGTCGGCCTGGTCGAGGAAGTCGTCGTCGCTGACGTCGCCGCCCCAGTCGATCTCCAGGTTCCAGCGTGCGACCAGCTGGGTGAGGCAATCGATCAGCGCGGCGCCGTCCTGGCCGTCGATGTGGAAACCGGAGGTCCAGTCGATCACGTCCTTGAGCTGCCACACGGCGTCGGCCCCGTCCGGCTGCGCGCTGCCCACCGCTTCGCGATAGGCGTCGAACTGGCGCAGCGCGGTCTCCGGATCGTTCGGATTGATCAGCAGCAGCAGGTTCCAGACCAGCGCCTCGACGTCGCCGGCCTCGGGCAGTTCCTCGCCGTCGTCATCGAACTCGTCGTGGTAGTCGGCGCTGTTGTCGGGAAAGCTCATGCAGGGGTACTCGGCAGGAATGCGGCGATGGTAGGCATGGCCTGCCGGTTGTGCCAGCACGCGGTGGCGCATGTCCGCGCAGACCGTCCGCCGGTGGATCCGCGCGTGTCGGCAGGGGCCGGGTCAGGCGCCCGCGGCCAGCAGCGGCAGGATGCAGCTGGCGCTGAGCGGCGCCACCGCGACCGGCCAGGGCGACCGGGCCGCGACCCAGCGCAGCTCGGCAATCTCGGCCTGGGCCTGCGGGGTGCCGTCGATGCGTACCGCGAACACCTCGGCCTGGACGCGGCGGCCGGTCTCGTTGACCGCATCGTGCTCGAACTCGCCCAGCCGGCATGCGCTGCCGGGTACCAGGTCCACGCCCAGCTCCTCGCGCAGTTCGCGCGCCAGCGTGGCCAGCGCCGGCTCGCCCGGTTCGCGCTTGCCGCCGGGCTGCATGAAGAAGGCCGAGCCGTGCTTGCGCACCAGCAGGGCGCGGCCGGCACCGTCGTCGATCAGCGCGGCGACGATGCGGATCGGCTCGACGCCGCCGGTTCCGGTCATTTCAGCTGCTGCTCGAACAGGTTGAGGATGCGCTTGTACTCGTCCAGCCACGAATCGGCGCGGGTGAAGCCGTGGCGCTCGAGCGGGTACGGGGCGATCTGCCAGTTGTCCTTGTGCAGCTCGATCAGCTTCTGGGTCATGTTGACCGAGTCCTGGAAGAACACGTTGTCGTCGACCATGCCGTGGGCGATCAGCAGGTGGTCGCGCAGGCCCTCGGCGTACTCGATCGGCGAGGACACGCGGTAGGCCTCCGGGTCGATGTCCGGGGTGTTGAGGAT
Source organism: Pseudomonadota bacterium (assembly GCA_023425225.1). GTDB lineage: Bacteria > Pseudomonadota > Gammaproteobacteria > Xanthomonadales > Xanthomonadaceae > MMGLT7. Next base: position 16,242 of record JAFADB010000024.1, on the reverse strand, counting down.
GTTGCTGGTGTACTCGTGGTTGTACTGCATCCAGTCGCCGACCGGGCGCAGCGCGGCGCCGGCCTTGAAGGTGCCCGGCGAACGGAACAGCGCCATGTAGGTCATGAAGCCGCCATAGGAGCCGCCGTAGATGCCGGCGCGACCGCGGTCGCCCTGCTTGTTCTGCACCAGCCAGTCCAGCCCGTCCAGGTAGTCCTCCAGCTCGGGGTGGCCCATGTTGCGGTAGATCGCGGTGCGCCAGTCGCGGCCGTAGCCGGCGCTGCCGCGGTAGTCCAGGTCGAGCACGATGTAGCCGCGCTGCACCAGCAGGTTGTGGAACATCTGCTCGCGGAAGTACGCCGGGTACTGCGCGTGCACGTTCTGCAGGTAGCCGGCGCCGTGCACGAACATCACGATCGGGTACTTCCTGCCCGGCTCCGGGTTGGCCGGGCCGTAGTACTTGCCCCAGACGCTGCCGGCACCATGCTTGGACGGCACCTGCACGAACTGCGGGGTGATCCACGGCTGCGCCTTGAACGCGGCGCTGCGGGTGTCGGTGAGCACGCGCGCCTGGCCGCCGGCCGCCGGCACCACCGCCAGCTGGGTCGGCAGGTAGCTGCCGGAGTAGCTGACCAGCAGCTGCGAGGCGTCGGGCGAGAGCGCGTAGTCCTCCACCCCGGACAGGTCGGTCAGCTCGCTGACCTGGCCGCCGGTCAGGTCGAGCCTGCACACCTCGTACTTGCCGGGCCAGGCGCGGTTGCACAGGAAGTAGAACGCCTGGCCATCCGGCGCCGGCTGCGGCATCGACACTTCCCAGCTGCCGGAGGTGAGCTGGCGCGGCTTGCCGCCCCTGGCCAGCGCGGCCTCGTCGAGCAGGTACAGGTGCGAGTGGCCGGACTGCTCGGACAGCAGCCACAGCGTGCGGCCGTCGGGCATCCAGCCGAAGTCGTTGAAGCTCCAGTTGATCCAGGCCGCGTCGGTGAGGCGATGGCGCGGCTGCAGCGTGGCCCGGCTCGTATCAGTACCGCTCAGGTCGACGGTGGCGATCCAGCGGTCCTTGTTGTCGACCGCGCGCACCAGCACGGCGGCGTTGCGGCCGTCGTCGCTCCAGTGGATCGCCGGGCCGCTGCCGTCGCCGTCGGTCTCGATGCGCACGGCGCGGTCGCCCTTGATCGGCGGTTTGCCGGCGGCCTTGCGCAGCGGCCACAGCGGGTCCTCGCCGATGCCCGGCAGCACGTCGAACTTCAGCGCGCGCGCGCTGCCGGCGACGGTGTCCACCAGCCACAGCGTGTGCGGCACCGGGTCGTTGCGGCCGACGCGGGTGCGCACTTCCTTGAATTCCTCGTAGCCGGACTCGGTGACGTAGCGCGGCATCTTGCCGGCCTGGCCCTCGTCGGCGGCCTTGGCCTGGGTGACCACCAGCAGGTGGCGGCCGTCGGGCGAGAGCGCGCTGTCGACGATCTGCACGTCGTCGCCCAGGTACACCGGCGCCGGCGCGCGGCTCGGGTCGGCGCGGCGCCACGCGTCCTCCTGCTGGCGCAGCGCCTCGCGCTGGGCGCGGTCGTTGCGCAGCGTGGCCAGGGTGCGCAGCTGCTGCTCGCGCAGGTCGTCGGCCTTGGGCGCGGCCGCCGGATCGCGCGCGGCCTTGACCACGCCGACCTGGGCGGTGCCGCCGTCGGGCGACCAGTGGTACCAGTCGTTGCCGGCACGCCAGATGGCGCCGCCGTCGCTGGCGAACTGCGGCCGCGATTCGGTGTCATCGCTGCGGGTGAGCTGGGTCAGGCGGCCGCTGCGCAGGTCGCGCAGGAAGATGTCGCCGTTGCGGGCGAACAGCATGCGCTGGCGGCGGGCGTCGTAGACCGGGGCGGGCGCGTCCAGGTCCGCGCGTTCGCCGTCCTCGACCTGGCGCGCGGCGGCGCCGTCGAGCGGCTGGCGCCAGGCATCGCGCACCGGGCTGCCGATGCGCTTGAGCTGGTAGACCACCTGTCGACCATCCCAGCGCCAGGCCGGCTTCTCGACCGCCGGGCCGATCCAGTCGGGGTCGGCCATCACCTGTTCGATGGTCAGCGGCGCGGCCTCCTGGGCGGCGGCCGGCCATGCCGGCAGGCAGGACAGCACGATCAGCAGGGCTGGCAGGCGGTGGCGCATGGAGGGTTCCCGTGGCGATGACAAGCGGGCAAGGGTAGCAGCCGCCCGCTGCCGCCGACTGCGCCGATGGTCATGGCCCCGGCGGTCTGCGCGCGCCCGTGGGAGCGGCGTGAGCCGCGATGCTCCTGCGGTCCGATCGCGGAATGGCGAAAGCAGCGCGGCTCACGCCGCTCCCGCGGCGGTTCCGTCAGGGCGCCTGCTTGAGCGCGGCCACGTCGGCGGCGCTGATGCGGTCCTCGTAGTGGTTGCCGAAATGGCTGCGCAGGTAGTTGGTGACCTCGGCGATCTGCGTGTCGGTCAGGGTCACGCTGCGCATCGCCGCGGCATGCTTCTCGCCGCGGCCGAACGCCGGCATGTTCCTGCGCCCGTTGGCCACCACCAGGGCCACGTACTGCGGCGATACCAGGGTGGGGTTGTCGGTGAAGCCGGGATAGTGTCCCACCTGCGCGGCGCCCTTGCCGTCGGCCATGTGGCAGCCCTGGCAGACCTGGGCGTAGACGGTGGCGCCGTCGGCCTTGGCGAACTCGGTGCGGGTGAGCATCGCCGGCGCCTCGTCGGCCAGCACCGGCGTGGCCGGCAGGACGAGCAGCAAGGCGAGCAGGCAGGGAAGGCGGCGGAAGGATGGTTCGATCATGCGGCGGCTCCGGAGGTCACGCGCTGGTGCAGGCGGCCGATGGCATCCAGCGCCGAGGTGATGGCCCCTTCCATCCAGGCCGGGATGTAGGAGGCGTGCTCGCCGGCCAGCAGGATGCGGCCGTCGATCGCGCACAGGTTGTCGTAGTGTTCGGCGCGGCTTTCCTCGGTCCAGCGCCCCGAGCAGCCCTGGGTGAATGGCACCCGGTGCCAGGCCACGGCGATGCCGTTGTCGAACTCCTGGCGGTACTGCGGATGGACGCGGCTGCCGTACTCGAGCGCGGTCTCGATGCGCTGCTCGGGCGTCATCGAGGTCATCTCCAGCGCGTTCAGGCCGCCGGCATAGGCGCCCAGCAGCACGCCCTTGCCGCCGCTGAAGAAATCGGTGCTGGGATAGCCGATGCTGGCGATCGGCCCGTCGGTGTAGCTGATGCCGCCGTAGATGCGCTCGTCCTCTTCCCAGAAGCGGCGCTTGAACTGCAGGCCGACCTTGACCGAGGCGTTGTACGGCACCGTGTCGATCGCCGCCTGCATCGGCGCGCCGACATTGACCGGGATCTGCCCCAGGATCGACAGCGGCAACGTGCACAGGCACCAGTCCGCGCGCGCGCTCAGCGCCACCCCGGGATTGCCGGTGTCCTCGTAGGCCACGCTGACGCCATTGCCGTCCTGTTCGATCGCGGTGACCTTGCTGCGGTAGCGGATCACCCCTTCCAGTTCGCGGCCGAAGGCCTTGCCGATCATGCCCATGCCGCCCACCGGCTGGAACATGGCGGTCTGCATCTCGTAGTTCTCGCCGGCCACCAGCCCGGACCACGCGTTGGCGTCGAGCACGTCGGACAGGCCCAGCGGCTGCGAGGGTACCGGCCGCGCGCTCAGGCCGCCGCCCGGGTCCTTGTCGTAGCCGCGCCGGCTGCTGCTGGTCTCGCCGCGCAGGTAGCGGAAGTCGGCGTCCAGCGCGCCCCAGCGGCGCAGGCCCTCGAGCAGTTTCTCGCGGTCCTCGGCGCTGACCTGTTCGTCGAGCGCGCGCTGGCGCACCGACTTGGACAGCAGTTCGGCGATATGGCCCTGGGTGTCCGCCTTGAGCGTGCGCAGCCGCTGCGGCTTGCCGCCGAAGGCCTCGCTGTTGTGCAGGAAGGCGTTGTAGTTGACCTGCACGAACGGTTCGAGCCGGACCCCGAACAGCTTGCAGTAGTCCAGCACCGCGTGGTGGTGGTAGGGGATGCGCCACGGCCCGGGGTTGAGGTACAGGCCCTTGTCGAAGCGGCAGTGCTGGGTGGCGCCGCCCAGTTCGGTGTAGCTGTCGCCGCCGTACAGGCTCCAGTTGCGGCCGCCGGGACGGTCGTTGTATTCGAGGATGCTGACCTTGTAGCCGGCCTTGCGCAGTTCGTAGGCGGCGGTCATGCCGGCCAGGCCGGCGCCCAGGATCAGCACCGAGGTGCCCTTGCCGGAACCTTCCAGCCGGATCGGTCCGCGGTAGGGGGACTCGGCGGCGAAGCCCAGGTTGCCCATCGCCTGGTACATGGCCGCGCCGCCGGCGACCGCGCCGATCATGCGCAGCAGTTGGCGGCGGCTCATGGCGGAGGAAGCGCTGTCGTGCATGGAGGTCTCGGTGGCGGGGGAGGGCGGCCGCCGTGGCGGCCCCGCAAAGGGTGGCCGAGCCGGAGGGCGCGGCACATGCCTGCGACGGGTGGGTGGTGCATCGGCGGGTAGTGGCGCCGGCGGCGGCGACCGTGCGAAGCCAGCGCGGCCGCGGCCCGGCGCCGTTCCTACCCCTGCCGCCGCGCGCCGCCGCCTGTCCGTATGCTGGTCGCGGCCCACCGGCCCTCCCTTCCCTGCACAGGACCTCCGCCATGCGCCTGCCCCTGATCGCCCTTCCCGCCCTGTTCGCGCTGTCCACGGGCGCCGCCGCCGCCGATGTCGTGCGCCACGCCAATCCCGGCGGCAACTCGCCGATCGCGATGGCGGTCGAGGTGCCGTCCGGCTACAGCACGGTCTACCTGAGCGGGGCCACGCCCGCGCTGGCCGACCCCACGGCGCCGAAGGACTCGCCGCAGGCCTATGGCGACACCCAGGCGCAGACGGTGAGCGTGCTCACGCGCATCCAGGATCGGCTGGCCACGCTGGGCCTGGGCATGGGCGACGTGGTGAAGATGCAGGTGTTCCTGGTCGGCGAGCCCGCGCTGGACGGACGCATGGACCTGGACGGCTTCCGCAAGGGCTATGCGCAGTTCTTCGGCGCCGAGGCCGGCCAGCCCAACCTGCCGGCGCGTTCCACCTTCCAGATCGCCGCGCTGGGCAACCCGGCCTTCCGCGTCGAGATCGAGGTGGTCGCGGTGCGTCGCTGAAGCGGGATCGATACGCTCTTCACGACGACGGGCGCAGCATGAACGCTTCGTCGTCCGGAGAGCCTGCCCTTGGACGCCCTGCTGCTTTCGCGCATCCAGTTCGGCTTCGTCATCAGTTTCCACGTGCTGTTCCCGGCCTTCACCATCGGCCTGGCGGCCTGGCTGGCGTTCGTGGAATGGCGCTGGCTGCGCACGCGGCTGGCGGTATGGCGCGAGCTGTATTTCTTCTGGCAGAAGATCTTCGTCGTGTCGTTCGGCATGGGCGTGGTCAGCGGCATCGTCATGGCGTTCCAGTTCGGCACCAACTGGCCGGTGCTGAGCCAGCGGGCCGGCAGCATCATCGGCCCGCTGCTCAGCTACGAGGTGCTGACCGCGTTCTTCCTCGAGGGCAGCTTCCTCGGGGTGATGGTGTTCGGCTGGGGGCGCATTCCGGAGAAGCTGCATTTCCTGTCCACCTGCATGGTGGCGCTGGGCACGCTGTTCTCCACGTTCTGGATCCTGGCCTCCAACAGCTGGCTGCACACGCCGGCCGGCTACGAGATGATCGACGGCATCGTGCACCCGCGCGACTGGTGGCAGGTGGTGTTCAACCCGTCGTTCCCGTACCGGCTGGTGCACATGGCGCTGGGTTCGTTCATCACCACCTGCTTCGTGATCGGCGGGGTCGGCGCCTGGTACCTGCGCAAGGGCGTGCACCGGGACGCCGCCGCGTTGATGCTGAAGATGGCGGTGGCGTTCGCCGCGATCGTCGTGCCGATCCAGATCCTGGCCGGTGACCAGCATGGCCTGAACACCCTCGAGCACCAGCCGATCAAGATCGCCGCGATCGAGGCGCACTGGCGCCAGCAGGGCGACAGCGTGCCGCTGGTGCTGTTCGCCGTGCCCAACGAGCGCGCCGAGCGCAACGACTACGAGCTGGCGGTCCCGCGCCTGGGCAGCGTGATCCTGACCCATTCGCTGGACGGCCAGATCCAGCCGCTGACCTCGGTGCCGGCGCAGGACCGCCCGCCGGTGAAGCCGGTGTTCTACGCGTTCCGCGTCATGGTCGGCCTCGGCGTGCTGATGCTGCTGCTGGCCTGGGTGTCGGCGTGGGCATGGTGGCGCGGTCGGTTGCTGCGCTCGCGCTGGCTGCCGCTGGCCTGGAACCTGATGCTGCCGGCCGGCTTCGTGGCCCTGCTGTCGGGCTGGTTCGTCACCGAGATCGGCCGCCAGCCGTACGTCATCTACAACGTGCTGCGCACCGCGGATGCGGGCGGCCCGCAGAGCGTGTGGATGACCGCGCTGTCGCTGGCGGTGTACGTGCTCGGCTATGCGTTCGTGTTCGGCTGGGGCGTGTGGTACCTGGTCAGGATCGTGCGCGGCGGGCCCCGGCCGCAGGAACCGGCGCCGGCGCTCGATGGCGAGCGCACCCCGGCACGGCCGTTGTCGGCCGCCGACGAGCCCCTGGAGGAATGAGCATGGACCTGGCGACGGTGCTGCCGGTGGCATGGTTCGCGGTGATCGGTTTCGGCGTGCTGATGTACGTGCTGCTCGACGGCTTCGTGCTCGGGCTCGGCATCCTGGCGCCGCTGGCCGAGGACGAGGACCAGCGCGACCTGATGATGACCACCGCCGCGCCGATCTGGGACGGCAACGAGACCTGGCTGGTGCTCGGCGGCGCCGGGCTGATGGCGGCGTTCCCGCATGCCTATGCGGTGGTGCTGTCCGGGCTGTACCTGCCGGTGCTGGCGATGCTGATGGGGCTGGTGTTCCGCGGCGTGGCCTTCGAGTTCCGCTTCAAGGCGCAACGCTCGCGGCCGCTGTGGGGCATGGCCTTCGCCGCCGGCTCGATCCTGGCGGCGTTCTCGCAGGGCGTGATCCTGGGCGCGTTGGTGCAGGGCCTGCCGGTGGTCGATGGCCAATACGTCGGCGGCGCGTTCGGCTGGTTCGGCCCGTTCTCGATGTTGACCGGGGCGGCGCTGGTGTTCGGCTACGCGCTGCTGGGCAGCGGCTGGCTGATCCTCAAGACCGACGGAGCCCTGCAGCGGACCGCACGCATCATGGCGCGGCCGCTGGTGGTGGCGGAGCTGGTGTTCATGGGCCTGGTGAGCGCGTGGCTGCCGTTCCTGGATTCGCGGCTGATGGCGCGCTGGTTCGAGCACGGCAACTTCTGGTGGCTGTCGCCGGTGCCGCTGCTGACCCTGGCCGTGGCGCTGGCGCTGTGGCGCGCGGCGATGGATCCGCGCCACGATGCGCGCCCGTTCGTGCTGACGCTGTGCTTCTTCGGCCTCGGCTTCGCCGGCCTGGTGGTGGGCATGTGGCCCTATCTGGTGCCGCCTTCGTTGACCTTGTGGCAAGCGGCGGCACCGCTGTCCTCGCAGGGCTTCACCCTGGTCGGACTGGTCGTGCTGCTGCCGGTGGTGCTGGGCTACACCGCCTGGTCGTACCGGGTGTTCCGCGGCAAGGTGGCCGCCGGCAGCGGCTACCACTGAGGCGTCGGCGTGGCTTGCCAGCGGCGGGCGGAAACGGCCAAGCTAGCCGCGGGAGCAGCTACCGGCCGGCAGGGCCGGACAACCGAAGGTCTGGATGCATCCAATGTCGGCAGTCATCGAATCCACGTCCCCGGCGACGGGAATGATCACCCTGGGCGTGGGCGATGCCGCGCGCGTCATCTGTTACGACCATGGCCAGGCCGTCGACCTGGCCACCTTCCACGCCCAGGTGCGCGCACTGGCCGCGCAGCTGCCGGCCGGGCGCCATGCGGTGAACCTGTGCGAGAACCGCTACCGTTTCCTGGTGGCGTTCTGCGCGGTGGCGCTGCGCGGGCAGGTGACGCTGCTGCCGTCCTCGCGCGCACCGGCGGTGGTGGCCGATGTCATGGCCCGCCATGCCGATGCCTGGGCCATCGGCGACCAGGCGCTGGACGAAGCGCCCGAGCGCTACTGGCGGATGCCCGAGGTGCTGCCGCAGGCCGATGGTCCGCTGCCGCAGGTGGCCGAGAATGCGCTGGTGGCGATCGGCTTCACTTCCGGCAGCACCGGCCAGCCCAAGCCGTATCCGAAGACGCTGGCCGCGTTCCGCACATCCAACGGGCAGAACCTGTCGGCGCTGGCGGACCTGTGGGACGGCGCCGTGCCGAGCGTGGTCGCCACGGTGCCGGCCCAGCACATGTACGGCATGGAGATGTCGGTGGTGATGCCGCTGCTGTCGCCGGTGGCGGTGCAGGGCGGCAAGCCGTTCTTCCCGGAGGACGTGGCCGCCGCGCTGGCACAGGTGCCGGCGCCGCGTATCCTGGTCACCACCCCGGTGCATCTGCGCGCGCTGGTCGAGTCCGGCGTCGAACTGCCGCCGGTGGCGGCGATGGTCTCGGCCACCGCGCCGCTGGTCGCGGAACTGGCGCAGGCCGCCGAGCAGCGCTTCGGCACGCAGGTACGGGAGATGTTCGGTTCCACCGAGACCTGCATCTTCGCCCGCCGCCGCACCGCCTGCGAGGCGGCGTGGACGCCGCTGCCCGGCGTGCGGGTGGCGCCGCAGCCGGACGGCACGCTGGTGTACGCCGAACACCTGCCACAGCCGGTGCCGCTGGCCGACCTGATGGAGGTCGACGCCCAGGGCCGCTTCATCGTGCGCGGCCGCCAGGCCGACATGCTGGAGATCGCCGGCAAGCGTGCCTCGCTGGGCGACCTGACCCGGCGCCTGCTGGCGGTGCCCGGCGTGCGCGACGGCGCGATGGCGCAGCTGCCTGCCGACGAGCTGGGCGTATGCCGCATCGCCGCGGCGGTGGTCGCCCCGGAGCTGGACGAGGCACAGCTGCTGGCGGCGCTGCGCCAGGCGATGGACCCGGTATTCCTGCCGCGGCGCATCCGCTTCGTCGATGCGCTGCCGCGCGCCGACACCGGCAAGCTGCCGCGCGATGCGCTGATGCGGCTGCTGCGCGGCTGACCCCGGCACCAGCGCCCGGGCGGAGGACCAGCCGTGCAGCCAAGGACAGGGATGGCAATCGGCGCGGCGCTACTGGCGGCCATTGCCGCCTGGATCGGCTGGCGCGGTTACGCGGGAATCGCGGTCGATCCGTCCGCGCCCGCAGTCGCGACGGAACCCGTGCCGGCCGCGGTGACCGCGCGGACAACGCCCGCCGGCGGTGATCGTGCGGTGCCTGCGATTGGGCCCCTGCCGGCCCCCGGTACGCCGCTGCGACTGGTCTTCGACGAACTCATGCGCCGCGCCGACAACGGTGAGGCATCGGCGGCCTGCCGGCTGGCGGCGGAACTGGAAGCGTGCGAGCAGGCGCGCAACGCGCTGTCCACGTTCGAGGAACAGATGCGGCAGCAGGAGGCCAGGCTCGACGCCGGGCCTGTGCAGCCGCCCGAAATCCGGCAGCAGCGTGCGCTCGCCGAGGCGCTGGAGCGGCGCAGCAAGGCGCTGCTTGAGCGGATCGACCAATGCGACGGCGTGCCCCACATCGGACCCGCCGAACGGGCCGGCTACTGGCGCCGGGCCGCCCTCGCTGGGCACCCGCCGGCGCTGGGACACTATGCGGTCGGCAACGCCTTCAGGCTGCGCGATACCCTGCAGGTACTGCCGCAATTGCAGGTCTATCGCGACGAGGCCGAGCGGCTGGCGCTGCAGGCCGCGGCGGCGGGGGACGTGCGCACCACGCTGGCGCTGGCGGCCGCCTACGCACCACGGCGCGAGGCCGGCATGCGGCCATTCCTGGCGCAGATCGTCGATGTCGATCCGGTGCGGTCGCTGGCGCTGTACCTGCACGTGCAGGAAGCCGAGGCCGCTGCAGACGACGAGCGGCTGCGCCCGCTGCAAAGCCTGCTCGAACGCGGCGTGGCGCAGCTGCGCTCGGACCTGGATGCACGGCAGCAGTCGCAGGCCCAGGCGCTCGCCGGACAGTGGCGGCACCAGTGGCGGGCGCCGGACCTGTCCGGCCCCGTCTCGCGCCTGATGGTCCACGGCAATGGCGGAGTCGCCGACATCCGCCCGGACGACTGCTCGCGCTGACGCGCCTCAGTCGTGGGTGCCGTCGATCTCCACAAGCAGGTCGCGGCGGCAGATGTCGGCATGCAGCAGCAGCCGCGGCAGCGCCGGGCCGAAGCGGTGGTCCAGCGCGGCGGCCACCCGCGGCAGGTCGGCCGCATCGTGCACGTAGACCTTCAGCCGCGCCTGCTCGTCGAAGCTCGCCGGCATCGAGGGCAGCAGCGCATGCGCCGCCTTCAGCAGCGCATCGAAATTGGCGAAGGTCTCGCCCAGCTGCGCCAGCACGTTGCCCGCGTGCAGGGTCTCGTGGCCCACCACGCTGGCGGTGCCCGACAGCAGCAGCGGCATCGCCGCGCCGCGCGGCGGCAGCATCGCGCGGGCGAAGGTCGGCGGCTGCGGGCCGTACTGGCGCGGATAGCGGTAGGCGCTGACCTGGCGCGGGTTCTCCAGCGCGTGGCCGGGCCGCTGCGCGGCCAGCCAGTAGACCTGGATCACCCGCCGGCCGTCGCGGCGCCCGATGCCGGTGGCGGCCGGCAACTGCGCCAGGTCGAAGCCGGCCCAGCCGCGCGCGCGGCCGACGCAGAAACGGCGGTAGCGCTCGTCGTCGCCCTCGCCGTCGGTGATGGCGTCCATGTAGTTCCAGATGCGCAGCAGGTGCGGCGTGGCGCTGGCGGAGACGAACGCCGACAGCTGCGCGTAGGCCTGCGCGGCCGCCTCTTCCGGACCCAGTCCGGCCTCGTCGATCTCGATCGCGCCGAACTGCAGCTCGCCGTCGCCGGCCCAGGCAATGGCACCATCACGGCCGTGGGCCACCGGCCCGTGGCAGCGCCACACCTCCAGCGGCGCGGCGCCGTACGGCTGCAGCGGCACGCGCAGGTAGCGCGGGTCGGCCAGGCGCGGCGCCTGTTCGCCGAACCCCAGCACCGCCAGCACCTGTGCATCGGCCAGCAGCACGGCGGGGTCGATGCCCTGCACGTAATCCACCTGCAGCGCCATGCCGTCGGCCCCGGCCGAGGGATGGGTCGCGCTCATGGCTGTCCGCCCTGCAGGGTCTCGCCGCGGAAGTTCTCGCGCAGCTGGCGGCGGCGACGACGCCACGCGCGCCAGGCCTGCGGCAGCATCGACAGCGCGCTCATCGCGTAGATGGCGCGGAACACCCGCAGCCGCCACAGCACGCGGCGGTTGTCGAACACGTCGCCGGCCAGCATCGCCACGATCGCCTGCTCGACCTGCACCACATTGCGCGGGTTGGCGAACAGCGCGCGCATGGTCGGCGAGGTGAAGCGGTAGATGAACCACTTGAACTCGTCCAGCCCGCCGTCCAGGCGCCTGGCCAGCGCGCGCTGCAACTGCGCCTCGCGCGCCGGCTCGCGCAGGGCCGCATCCACCATCTCCGCGCCCTGCTCGGCGCTGTTCATCGCCAGGTACACGCCGGAGGAGAACATCGGATCGACGAAGGCATAGGCATCGCCCAGCATCAGCCAGCCCGGCCCGCTCATGCGCGTGCATTCGTAGGCGTAGTTGCCGGTGGCGTGGACCGGCGCCACCCGCTGCGCGCCGGCCATGCGCCGGGCGACCTCGGGGTTGAGCGCCAGCGTGCGCAGCAGGAAACCCTCGCTGTCGCCCTGGCGGGTCTTCATGTAGTCGGGGAAGCACACCACGCCCATGCTCATCACGCCGTCGCGCAGCGGGATCAGCCACATCCAGCCATGCGGATGGCGGTAGATGCTGATGTTGCCGGCATCCTCGCCCGGGCGCAGTTCCACCCCGCGGAAGTGGCTGAACAGCGCCGCCGACTGGTGCCGCGGGTTGCGGCGCTTGAGCTTGAACGTGTTGCCGAGGAAGGTGTCGCGGCCGCTGGCGTCGAGCAGGTAGCGCGGGCGGAACTCGCGCACCTGGCCGTCGCAGTCGGCGCGTACCCGCGCCTGGCGGCCGTCGAACTGCACGTCGGTCACGCGCGCCTGTTCGCGCGCATCCACGCCGCAGGCGCGGGCCTGCTCGAACAGGAGGCGGTCGAACTCCTCGCGCTTGACCTGGAAGGCGTAGCCGGCCTTGGCATCGAGCGCGCGCTCGAACTTGAAGGTGTTGTAGCCGCCCTCGTCGCTGGGGAAGTCGGCGCCGAGCTTGAGCACGCCGATCGCGCGCACCTGCTCCAGCACGCCCAGCCGTTCCAGGATCGGCGTATTCATCGGCAGCAGCGATTCGCCGATGTGGAAGCGCGGATGGCGCTCCTTCTCCAGCAGCGTCACCTTCCAGCCGCGCCGCGCCAGCGCGATGGCCGCGGTGCTGCCGGCCGGCCCGCCGCCGATCACCAGGACATCGGGGGTTTCCGTCGCGGTGGCGGCAGGCGGAGCGGCGGCGTGGCTGGCGGCGGTCATGCGGATGCGGTCCCTGGCGGAAGTGGCGAGCCGGCATGATAGCGTGGCGTCCGATCGCTCCCGTGCTTGCGCCCGCCGCCGCGATGCCCGATCTTGTCGCCCCTTTCCGACCATGGAACCACCTGGATGTCCCCGCAAACCGATGCCGAACGCGAACTGGCCGAGCTGCTGGTCGAAAGCCTGAACCTGGAAGAGGTGCAGCCGGGCGACATCGATCCGGAGGCGCCGCTGTTCAACACCGGCCTGGGCCTGGATTCGATCGACGCGCTGGAGCTGGCGCTGGCGATCAGCAAGCGCTACGGCTTCCAGCTGCGCTCGGACAACGACGACAACCGCCGCATCTTCGCCTCGCTGCGCGCGCTGTCGACCCATGTCCAGTCCCATCGCGCCAGCTGATTCGGGCAGCCGTGCCGCGCCGCCGCTGTGGACGGCGGGGCTGGCCCTGCTGCTGGCGCTGGCGTACTCGCCGCTGGCGCACTGGGCCAACGCCTCCGGACGGCCGCAGCTGGCGGTCCTGGCCGCGGTCGCGCTGCTGCTGATGCTGCTGGTCGATCCGCTGGCGCGCCGCCGGCCGTGGGCATGGTGCCTGCTGCCGCTGCTGCTGGCCGCGCTGGCGCCGCTGTGGCATTCGCCGCGCGCGATGCTGCTGCTGGCCGCGCCACCGGTGGTGTTCACCGGCTGGATCGCCTGGTTCTTCGGCCGCAGCCTGCTGCCGGGGCGGCAGCCGCTGATCGGGCGCATCGTCGACAGCCTGTACGGCGCGGCCGGCCTGCAGATCACCGCCGCGCAGCGCTGCTACACCCGGCGCCTGACCTTGGCCTGGGCGCTGCTGCTGGCCGCGCTGGCGCTGTTCAACGCGGTACTCGGCCTGTGCGCGGTGCCCGGCGGCGTGCTGGCGCAATTGGGCGTGGCCTCGCCCTGGCCCATCTCCGACGCCGCTGCCTCGTTGTTCGCCAACCTGCTGGCATACGGGGTGATCGGCGGTTTCTTCGTCGCTGAATACGCCCTGCGCTCGCGCTGGTTCCCGGTGCGGCCCTACCGCAGCCTGCCCGATTTCCTGCATCGCCTGGCGCGGCTGGGGCCGGCGTTCTGGCGCGACCTGCTGCGCTGAGCACGCCTGCACGGCCGTGCGCAGGTATCCTGTCGCGGTGGGGACTTCGATGGACAACATGAACGCACGAGCGGCAGGGATGCCGGCACGCTGGGCGTGGGGCGCCTGGAACCTGCTGCAGCTGGCCTTCACCCTGGTCTTCACCGCAGCCGGGATCGGCTACGCCCTGCTGCTGCTGGCGCTCGGCTGCCGCCCGGAGCGGGTGCTGCGCATGGGCGGCACCTGGTGGGGGCCGGTGCTGCTGGCCGGCGCCGGGGCCCGGCTGGTGGTGGAGGGGCGCGAGAACGTGGACTTCTCGCGCACCCACCTGTTCGTCAGCAACCACCAGTCGGTGATCGACATCTGCGCGCTGTTCGTCGCGCTGCCGGTGCCGCTGCGCTTCCTGCTCAAGCAGGAGATGCTCAAGGTGCCGTTCGTGAACTGGTATGCGCGGGCCACCGGCATGCTGTTCCTGGACCGCGACAGCCGCCGCGCCGGGGCGATGGTGCGGCGCCAGGCGGCCGCGGCGCTGGCGCAGGGACGCAACCTGTGCCTGTTCCCGGAAGGGACCCGCAGCCGCAGCGGCGCGCTGGCCGGGTTCAAGGCCGGATTGCTGCAGGCCGCTATCGATGCCGGGGCCGCGGTGGTGCCGGTGGCGATCGACGGCGCGGGCAAGGTACTGCCCGTGCAGGGTCTGTTCCGTGTGCGTCCGGGCATCATCCGCGTACGCATCGGTGCGCCGATCGAGGTGGCCGGCCTGGACCGGCAGGAATTGACCCGGCGCGCGCACGAGGCGGTGCGCACGATGCTTGAACCGAGGATATGAGTCAGATGGAGTTCGTAGTGCCGCAAGACCATCCCAGCCTGGCCGGACATTTTCCCGGCCGCCCGGTGGTGCCCGGCGTGGTGATCGTCGACCGCGTGCTGCAGGCGATCGAGGCCAGGGCCGGTGCCCGCGCGCCGCTGCGCCTGCCGCAGGTCAAGTTCGTGCAGCCGCTGCTGCCCGGCGAGACGGCGCAGGTGCAGCTGGACGGCGCCGCGCCGCGCTGGCGCTTCCGCGTGCTCGGCGCGCGCGGCCTGCTGGCCAGCGGCGAGGTGGTGGCGGAGGCGGCACCATGAGCGCGAGCTGGAAGCAGCGTCCGGAAGGCGGCGGCCGCTTCGCGCTGTGGCTGATCCGCGGCATCGCCCGCCACGGCGGGCGCGGCATCGGCCGTCTGCTGCTGTACCCGATCACCCTGTACTTCCTGGTCATGCGCGGCCCGGAGCGGCGCGACTCGCGCGAGTACCTGGGCCGCGTGTTCGGCCGCCCGGCGACGCTGCGCGAGGTGGCGCGGCACATCCATACCTTCGCCGCGACCATCCTCGACCGGGTGTTCCTGCTCGGCGGCCAGCTCGAACGCTTCCGCATCGAGGTGCAGGGCCTGGACCAGCTGCATGCGCAGATGGACAAGGGCCGCGGCGTGCTGGTGTTCGGCTCGCACCTGGGCAGCTTCGACGCGCTGCGCGTGCTCGCCGCCGAGCGTCCGGACGTGCAGGTCAAGGTGGTGCTCGACAAGGCCCACAACCCGGCCATGACCGAACTGCTGGGCGCGCTGAACCCGCAGCTGGCGGCCAACATCATCGACGCCGGCATGGACAGCACCTCGATCGTCATGGCGATCAAGCAGGCCGCCGACGAGGGCGCGCTGGTGGCGCTGCTGGTGGACCGCCTGCGCCCGGAGGACCCGGCGCTGCCGGCGCCGTTCATCGGCCAGGGCGCGATGTTCCCGACCTCGCCGTGGCTGATCGCCGCCGCGCTCAAGGTGCCGGTGGTACTAGCGTTTGGCCTGTACCGCGGCGGCAACCGCTACCAGCTGGCGTTCGAGACCTTCAGCGAGGGGCTGGACCTGCCGCGGCGCCAGCGCGCGCCGGCGGTGGCCGCGCTCATCTGCGATTACGCCGCGCGGCTGGAGCATTACACCCGCAGCGCGCCGTACAACTGGTTCAACTTCTACGATTTCTGGAACATCCACCCTTCGAGCACCCATCATGCCGATGCGTCGTACCTGGCTGTCGATGCCGATACTGCTGTGCAGCGTCGCACCGCTGTGCGCCGCACCGTCTGACGGTGTCGATTCCGCCTGGATCCTGCAGAAGATCGCCCGGCCGGCACCGGCCAGCACCGGCTTCGTCGAGCTGCGCGGCTCGGCGCTGCTGAAGGCGCCGCTGCGGGTGGAGGGGCGCTATGCGCGCCCGGACGCCGACACCCTGGTGCGCGAGGTCAGCACGCCGTACCGCGAGACCACCACCCTGCGCGGCGGCCAGGCCACGCTCGAGCGCCAGGGCAAGCCGCCGCGTCGCTTCGCGCTGGACAAGGCGCCGGAACTGGCGGCGCTGCAGGACAGCTTCGGCGCGATCCTGTCCGGCGACCGCCAGCGGCTCGAGCAGCACTACAGCCTCGCCACCGAGGGCAGCCGCCAGCAGTGGCGCATGCGGCTCACGCCGAAGGAGCCGGCGCTGGCGCAACGCCTGCGCGAGGTGAGGTTGTACGGCCGCGGCGCCGAACTGCGCTGCATCGAGAGCGAGCCGACCAAGGGCGACGTGCAGCGCACCCTGATGGCCGGCGCCGCCGAGCAGGCCCTGCAACTGTCCGATGCCGATGCGCTGGTCGCGCTGTGCCACGGCCAGCGGTAATGAGTGGACGCATTTCATCGGCGATCCC
>JAFADB010000008.1 GCA_023425225.1 Pseudomonadota bacterium | reverse complement strand
CCTTGGTGGACTGGCGCAGGGTTTCGTCATAGAGAATCGCGCCGGAGATGTAGTCGCTCAGCTTCGGCGTGGTCAGCAGCAGCTCGCGATACGCACGGCGGTTCTCTTCGGTGTTCTCCACGCCCACGGCCGCGAAACGCTTGGCGATGGTGCTGGTGGATTCGTCAATCGCGATGATGCCCTTGCCCGCGGCCACCATGGCCTGGGCGGTTTCGGCAAGCTGTTCGATGCTCATAGGCGTCCTGTGTCTGCGGTAAGGCTGGGGCGGCGATTATAGCCTCGCCGGTGTAACCGGCCGTGCACGAACGGGGCGCGATCTGCGATGAAAACGTCTTCATCGCCTGGAGGGGGCGCTACGCGACTGCGACCCTGGCGTCGATCGCCAGGTCCAGCGAATCGAGCAGCGGCTGCCAGTGCGTGGGATCGACGATGCGATTGCGCACCATCAGCTCGGCATGGCGGTGCAGGCCCGGCAGCTGCCAGGCCATCTCGCGGGTGACGCGGTAGACCTCATCGGCGATGTCCGGCTCGGCCGCCAGCAAGCCGGCGTTCCCCACCACCTCGCGGGCACCGGACTCGTGCATGGCCATCTCGTAGCGGGTCATCAGCTTGAGCAGGTGTTCGAGCAACTGCTGCTCGCCCAACGGCATCGACCGTGCGGCCTGCAGTTGCAGTCCCTGGCGACGTCCCTGCTCCAGCCCGTCCAGCACCTGCACCACCGCCTGCCGCAGGCGGGTCGCATCGACCTCGGCAGGCGCCTCGCGCGGCAGCAGCCGCAGGCGCGCGCTGACCACATCCACGACTTCGCGCGGAAACTGGCCCGGAATCATCCGCAACGCGATCCTGGCCCGTGCGGCGGCATGGTCGCGGCTGACCAGCAGGGTGGCCAGCACCTCGGCCGACAGCAGCAGGCGCCCGAGTGCGGAAAGCTCGGTGCCGCCCATCGGATAGCCGGAGCCGTCCACCCTCTCGTGGTGTTCGCGCACCGCCACCGACACCTGTTCGGCATAGACGCCTGATTCGCGCAGCAGCGCGCAACCCACCATCGGGTGCACGCACAGGCCGCGCCATTGTTCAAACCCCAGCCTGCGCGTGGGCTCGAGCAATGCCGGGTCCAGGTACAGCTCGCCCAGGTCATGCAGGAAGCCGGCCTCGGCCGCATCGAGCATCGCCCCTTCCGAGCGCTCCAGCTGCGCCGACAGCCAGACCGTGATCATCGCCACGATCACCGCATGGGTCATCGCCGCCGGGCGGTTCTGCACCATCGCCGTCATCAGCATGCCGGGGCCGCGCAGCAGCCGCAGCTGGCCAAGCATCGACAACACCTGCTGGCTCTCGAAGCCAGCATCTTCGTCAGCACCGGATACTCGTCCAGCGCGCGGCGGGCGCAACCGAGGATATCCATCGCCCCGAGCGGCTCGCGGAACTCCAGCGAGGACTCAAGGGGCCGCAGCAGCCGCCGTGCGATCAGGCGCTCGCGCAACTCGATGGTGACCCGCTGGCCCTTGGCCCACAACAGCAGGCCGCGGTGGTCGCGGATATCCTCGCTGGCGGCCAGTTCACGCGCCGGCGCGGCCTGGATCAGTTGTTCCATGCAGCGCGCGTTGGGCCGCTCCGGCAGCACCAGTTCGGGCGAATCCGCCATCTCACCCTGCGCGATATTCCAATCCACTGATGATCTTTTCCTGTGCAATGTCACCGACCGGCCGCTGGGCGGCCAGCTGCCGGCCGGTCGTCAGAGTTCGCCCAGCCCGCTGGCGACGCCGTCCGGCCCCACTTCCAGCAGTCTCAGCGTATTGGTGGCGCCGTGGGTCTCCATGTGTTCGCCACTGGTGAACACCACGCGGTCGCCGGCATGCAGCCTGCCCGCCTCGGCTAGCAGGCGGATCGCGCCGCGCGCGGCCTCGCGCGGCACCATGCCGCGGCTGTCGAAGGCGATCGGCCAGACGCCGCGCATCAGCGCCATGCGCCGGCGCGCACCGTCGTGGCGGGTGAAGGCGTAGATCGGCACGTGCGAGCGGAAGCGCGACAGGTAGCGCGGGGTGCCGCCGGACTCGGTCAGCGCCACCACGCCGCCCAGGCCGATGTGCTCGGACAGGAACATCGTCGCCATCGCGATCGCCTGGTCGGCCCGCTCGAGGTTGCGCTGCGCGGCCTCGTAGTCGGTGTCCATCTCGAACTGGCGCTCGGCCCCAAGGCAGATGCGCGCCATCGCCTCCACCGCGCGCACCGGCCAGGCGCCGGCGGCGGTCTCGGCCGAGAGCATCACCGCATCGGTGCCGTCGATCACCGCGTTGGCCACGTCGAGCACCTCGGCGCGCGTGGGCATCGGGCTTTCCACCATCGACTGCAGCATCTGCGTGGCGGTGATGACGACCTTGTTCTGCGCCAGCGCCTCCTTGATGATCTTCTTCTGCAGGCCGGGCAACTCGGCATCGCCGATCTCCACGCCCAGGTCGCCGCGCGCCACCATCACGACGTCGGATGCCTCGACGATCTCCACCAGATTCTCGATCGCCTCGGTGCGCTCGATCTTGGACACCAGCGCCGCCTCGCTGCCGTGCTGGCGGGCGATGCGGCGGGCCTCGTTCATGTCCTCGGCGTTGCGGCAGAACGACACGGCGATGAAGTCCACGCCGATGCCGGCGGCGATGCCGATCAGCTCGTGGTCGCGCTCGGTCAGTGCGCCCAGCGACAGGCCGCCGCCCTGCTTATTCAGGCCCTTGCGATCGGACAGCACGCCATCGTTGAGCACGATGCAGACGATGCGCTCGCCCTCGACCCGCCGCACCTGCAACTGCATCAGCCCATCGTCCAGCAGCAGCACGTCGCCCGGCTTCACGTCGCCGGGCAGGCCCAGATAGCTGACACCCACCTCGCTGGCGGTGCCGGGAGCCGCATCCGCGCGCGCGACCAGGTCGAAGCGCTCGCCGGCCTTGAGCACGACCTTGCCGTCGGCAAAGCGCTCGATGCGGATCTTCGGCCCCGGCAGGTCGGCGAGGATGCCGACCTCGGCGCCGACGCGCCGGGCCGCCTCGCGCACCGCCTGCGCGCGCGCCTCCTGCGCCGAGGGATCGCCATGGCTGAAATTCAGTCGCACGACATTGGCGCCGGCACGCAGCAGGTCATCCAGCACACCCGGCGGGTCGGTCGCCGGTCCCAGGGTGGCGAGGATGCGGGTACGGCGCAGGCGTTCGGTCATGGGGCGACTTCTCCAGAGATTCCGGGACGAATGGGATCGTGCGCGACCGTGGGGGGCGGCCAAAAAGCCATCGCTGGCCTGCAAGCATACAGGCGGTGCCGCTTGGCGGGCACGGGCCCCCTGGCCACGAGGAAGGCACGGGACCGACACCGCCGTCGCTGCAACGATTCATTCCGGGCCTTGCCCTCGAAATGCGCCGCCACGGCTCGCACACTGTGCCGCGTTCGGCATCGTGTGCCACCGCGGCGATCACCCTGCCTTGCTTCCTCCCACACCACAGGTAACGTCATGACCAATCCCTTCCTCCAGGCCGTCCGCGCGCGGCGCACCCAGTACGTCCTCGGCGACACGCTGCCGCTGCCGCAGGACGAAGTCACCGCGC
>JAFADB010000346.1 GCA_023425225.1 Pseudomonadota bacterium | reverse complement strand
CTCGCCTGCGCACGCGCCGGCCTGGTGCATGTGCCGGTCAACCACGCGCTGCGCGGGCAGGAACTGGCATACCTGATCGGGCAGTCGGGAGCGCGGGCGGCGCTGGTGGATCCCGCGCTGGCGCATGCCTTCGCATCGGCGCAGGGGGCGGCGGCGATCGAGTGCGTCGTGCCGTTGCGCGATGCGCCTGCGGCGCTGCTCGATCGTGCGCGCGACGAGCCGCCATCGCAGCCACCCGATACCACCGTGGGCGAGGGTGACCTGGCGCAGCTGCTGTACACCTCCGGTACCACGTCGCGGCCCAAGGGCGCGATGATGACCCACGGCGCGCTGGTGCACGAGTACACCTCGGCGATCGTCGCGCTGGACCTGCACCGGGACGACACGCCGCTGATCTGCATGCCGCTGTACCACTCCGCGGCCATGCACGTGTTCCTGCTGCCCTACCTGGCCGTGGGCGCGAGCGTGCGGCTGCTGGCATCGCCCGACATCCCGAAGATCCTCGAGCACATCGAATCGGAACGGATCGGCTCGCTGTTCCTGGCGCCGACCGTGTGGGTGCCGATGGCCAGCCATCCGGACCTGGAGCGGCGCGACCTGTCGTCGCTGCGCAAGGCGCAGTACGGCGCCTCGATCATGCCGGTGACCGTGCTCGAGCGTCTGCGCGCGCGCCTGCCCAGCGTGGGCTTCTACAACTGCTTCGGCCAGTCCGAGATCGGGCCGCTGGCGACCGTGCTGGAGCCGGACGAGCATGCCGAGCGGCCGGCATCCTGCGGCCGGCCGGTGCTGTTCGTGCAGGCGAGGGTGGTGGACGAACGCGGGCGCGATGTCGCCGACGGCCAGCCGGGGGAAATCCTCTACCGCTCGCCGCAGCTGTGCCGCGGCTACTGGAACGATCCGGACGCCACCGCCGAGGCCTTCCGCGACGGCTGGTTCCACTCCGGCGACCTCGTGGTCCGCGATGCGCAGGGCTACATCACGGTGGTGGACCGGATCGAGGACGTCATCAACACCGGCGGCGTGCTGGTCGCCTCGCGCGAGGTGGAGGATGCCCTCTACACCCATCCGGCCGTGGCCGAGGTGGCGGTCGTCGGCACCCCGGACCCGCGCTGGATCGAGGCGGTGACCGCGGTGGTGGTGCTGCGCGGGGACGCCGCGCCGGTATCGCCCGAGGACCTCATCGCCCATGCCAAGGGGTTGCTGGCGCCGTTCAAGGTGCCCAAGACGGTGCGCTTCGTGCAGTCGCTGCCGCGCAACCAGAGCGGCAAGCCGCTCAAGCGGGAGTTGCGCGGGGCCTCGTGAGGGCAGAGGCAGGCGGCAGGAAGCCGACTTTCCGGGATGAGCGCCGGTTGCGGGCGAAGGCAGCTGCCGCGGCTATCGCGTCGGCCGGTCCGACGACCGCCGCACCGCATTGCCGGGAAGCACGCAGGCGGGCCATTGCGCGCACTTGTTCGCCCAGTCTGCCAGCGCCGGCTCCAGCCTGCCGTAGGCGGACAGCGCCCCCTTGATGCGCAGCCGGCGTCCGCTCACGCGGTCGCGGCGCAACGCCACCACCTGGCCCTGCATGTCGCGGTAGGTGGTGCGCAGGGTCACCGCGCCGCCATCGAGCGGGACGAAGAGCAGCACCGCCGAGAGCGCGTTCAGTCCGGGGCTGGCCGGGTCCAGGTCTTCCAGCAGGATGTCCATGTGCAGTCCGTTCGCGGCGTCCGCCGGAGCGGACGATGCGAATGGCTCCTCCAGGATGCGTCGCAGGCGCGCATAGGCGGCCTGCTGGTCGGCACCGGCCTGTGCCTCGCCGGTGATGGCGAGACCGTCGAGGACGGGAGGCGCGTATCCGGCAGCGTCGAAGCCGGGCTTCAGCCACAGCTCGGCACTGCGGTCGTGCCGGGCAAGTTGCAGCGTGGGGAATCCAGCGCCGGGCTGCGTCCCGGGCGACAACGTGCTGCAGCCGCCGGCCGACAGCATCAGGCCGGCAAGCAGTGCGGAAAGGGCGTAGCGGAAGGAATGCGTCATGGCGTGTTCTCCGGGGAATCCACGGACGGCAGCAGGTGCGCGCAGAGCCAGTGGAGGTCGCTGCGGATCTGCTGCCAACCGGCATCGCCGTCGATGGCGATGCCGCTGAAGCGGGCGGTGTTGCGGGCGCGTATCACGAGGTACTGGATACCGGCCAGCACGACGGACACGACCGTATCCAGCTGCCGCATGTCGGCCTGGCCCGGACGTGCCAGGCGTTTGGCGACCTGCTCTCCCCAGGCTTGCCTCACCTGGTCCAGCGTGTGGCTCAGCGCGTTGGGCGTGCCGATCTCCATCGCGAGGATTTCGGCGGTCAACGGACGCGCACGCAGCGCGACGATGAAGTTGCCGAGGAATCGCGACAGCCGTTCGGCATCGGAGCCGGCGCCATCCACGCCGTCCAGCACCTCGTCCACCGATGGCCAGAACCCGCCATCGCGTCCATAGGCATCGAGCAGTTGCGGCAGTCCACCGAAATAGCGATAGATGAGGACCTTGTCCACGCCGGCTTCGCGTGCGATGGCGTTGACGCCGAGGGCGGCGAAGCCTTCGCGTGCCAGCAGGGTACCCACGGCCTGCAGGATGGCCTGCCGCGTCGCCTGACGATCGCCGCGGCCGTTCATGCCGCCTCCGCGAACCGGGCCAGCGGCCGTCGCCGGCTGGCGGGCACGGGGTCGGCGTAACCCACGCGGACCAGCATCTGGACGGTATCCTGCCGCGGGTCGAGCCCCAGGTCCCGGAGCAGTCCGAGGCGTATCTCGCGCATGGCGGGATATTCCTCCAGAGCCTGCGACATCGGCTGGTTGGCGACACCGTGCAGCGCAGCGGCCAGTTGCAGGCGGACGAAGGCACGACCGGCGGCGATCTGTCCGGTCGGCGTATTGTCCCTGGTGTGCAGCCAGATCCAGCCGGCAGCGCTTGCTGCCTGCTCGCGGCCGCTGCTGAGCAGCCGCTCGGCCAGAGGCGAACCGGGGGCGGGCACGCGATCGCGCGGGAACAGGCCCAGGCGCGCGGCCAGCCACGGCAGCGGACCGGTGACGGCGATGCCATCGCGATGGGCGTCGGCCTCCCTTCGCCCGATACGGGTCAGTCGCAACTCTTCCAGCACCACCTCCGGCGTGCGCATTTCCACTTCCCAGGCCGCACTCGCGCGCCGGCCGATCCGTTCCTTGTCCACGGCACTCATGACCTCCCCGACGTGCACCCCGGGCACGTCGGCCGCGGCCAGCAGCGCGGCGCGCGCCGCCGGCGCCAGTGCGTGGTTGGTCCGGTAGGGACGGCGGTTGGATCGACGCCGGCTCGCCGCCGCGAACAGCGGATCGGGCGATCCGCAGCCGGCCATGAAGTCGAGCCTGGCCACGGGCTGGTCCTGGGGCCTGCCCGGATCGGCCATGCCCTGCGGGAAGAGATGCACGGCGGTGCCATGGCGATCTTCGCCCGCGGCCATCGCCAGAAGTTCCAGAAAGCCGCCGAGCGAAACCAGCGTCTGGCGCGCGAATGGATCGGCCGCCGGCAGCAAACGACTGCCATCGGCCAGAAGCAGCAGGCCGCCATCCGCCATCAGCACCACGCGCCAGGGTTGCAGGTTGTGCGGGCTCGGGGCCGTGGCGGCCGCCTGCAGCCAGCGCAAGCGGATGTCGGCCGGATCGCCGCCTTTGGGCAGTGCGATGCCAGGTGCGGGAACCGCGCTGCAGGCAGGCAGCAGCGACACCACTGCGGAGGCCGACAGCAAGCCCAGCAGCCGACGGCGTTGGAAGAAGGAAATAGTGCTCATCGCGCTCGTGTCACCAGTTGGTGACAAGACTCTGTCACCGCACGGTGACTCGCGCAAGCGAAAAGCGGGGCATGTGACGATGGGTCGCACGGGACGGGCCAGGCGCCGATGTCGACGTCCGTGGCTCGATGCGAACGAAAGCCGCCAGCCTGCACATCCCGGCTGCGGCCACTCCAGGCTCCACGCGGCATGACCGGCCGTCGGCTAGAGAGGCGACCGCTTGCCCGTCAGCGGTGCATGCCTTCGAGGCGAAGGCATGCATCGGCCCCGGCAAGCGACGGCCGGGACATCGATGGGGTCAGCCGAGTATCCCGGGCAGGTCCAGCCCCTTCTCCTTCGCACACTCGATGGCAAGGGGGTAGCCGGCATCGGCATGGCGCATCACCCCGGTGGCCGGGTCGTTCCACAGCACGCGGCCGATGCGCTTGTCGGCGGCCTGGCTGCCGTCGCAGACGATGACCATGCCCGAGTGCTGGGAGAAGCCCATGCCGACGCCGCCGCCATGGTGCAGCGACACCCAGGTGGCGCCGGAGGCGGTATTGAGCAGGGCGTTGAGCAGCGGCCAGTCCGACACCGCGTCCGAGCCGTCGCGCATGGCCTCGGTCTCGCGGTTGGGCGAGGCGACGCTGCCCGAGTCCAGGTGGTCGCGGCCGATCACCACCGGCGCCTTCAGCTCGCCGTTGCGCACCATCTCGTTGAAGGCCAGGCCGAGGCGGTCGCGATCGCCCAGGCCGACCCAGCAGATGCGCGCCGGCAGCCCCTGGAACTTGATCCGCTCGCGCGCCATGTCCAGCCAGCGGTGCAGGTGCGGGTTGTCGGGGATCAGCTCCTTGACCTTGGCATCGGTCCTGTAGATGTCCTCGGGGTCGCCGGACAGCGCCGCCCAGCGGAACGGGCCGACGCCGCGGCAGAACAGCGGGCGGATGTAGGCGGGCACGAAGCCGGGGAAGTCGAAGGCGTTGTCCACGCCTTCCTCCAGCGCCATCTGCCGCAGGTTGTTGCCGTAGTCCACGGTCGGCACGCCGAGCGCGTGGAAGCCGAGCATGGCCTTGACGTGCACGGCCATCGAGGCGCGGGCGGCGCGTTCGACCGCCTTGGGCTCGCTGGCGCGCTTTTCTTCCCACTGCTCCACGCTCCAGCCGATCGGCAGGTAGCCGTTGACCGGGTCGTGGGCGGAGGTCTGGTCGGTGAGCAGGTCCGGCTTGACGCCGCGGCGCAGCAGCTCGGGCAGGATCTGCGCGACGTTGCCGAGCAGGCCCACCGAGCGCGGCGTGCCCGCCCTGCAGGATTCGTCGATCAGGCTCAGCGCCTCGTCCAGCGAATCGGTCCAGGTGTCCAGGTAGCCGGTGCGCAGGCGCATGTCGATGCTGGACTTGCGGCACTCCACCGCCAGGCACGACAGCCCGGCCATCACCGCGGCCAGCGGCTGCGCGCCGCCCATGCCGCCCAGCCCGGCGGTGAACACCCACTTGCCGGACAGGTCGCCGCCGAAGTGCTGGCGGCCCATCTCCACGAAGGTCTCGTAGGTGCCCTGGACGATGCCCTGCGCGCCGATGTAGATCCAGCTGCCGGCGGTCATCT
>JAFADB010000323.1 GCA_023425225.1 Pseudomonadota bacterium | reverse complement strand
GGATCACCTCGACCTTGTCATAGCCGAAGGCGTCGAACGCGCCGGTGGCGACGCCCCATCCGTTGGGCAGGCCGACGCCATCGATCTGGGTGTTCAGGATGTCGAAGCCGCGCGCGCTGTAGCTGGTGCGGTTGGTTTCCCATTCATCGACCTGCACGCCGGTGGCCAGGCGCAGCGCCGCGTTGACGCTGTCGGCACCGAACTGCTGCATCTGCTCCCGGGTCACCACGCTGATCGACTGCGGGGTGTCCTTGACGGCCAGGTCGAGGTTGAGGGCACCGTTGCTGACGCGCTCGGCGCGCTGGGCGACAACCAGCACCGTGTCCAGATCGGTGGCGCTGTCGCTGGCGGCCGGCGCGTCGCTCGACGGAGCGGCCAGTGCCGCGCCCGACGCGCCGGCCAGGGCCAGGCAGATCGCCAGCGGCAGGCGGCGGCAGGCGAGGACGGTCGAGGCGGTGTTGCGGGCGCTGGTGGATCGCAGCTGGAAGCTGGTGGAATGCATGGGAGTGTCTTGAGAGAAGAGGGAAACCGGCGGCGCGCAGCCATGGGCACGACAGGCGCCAGGCGGACCTGGGCGGCGCGGCGCCACGGTGGATTGCGCCGACCTTCGTAGGGCCGCCATTAAATGCGAATGATGCGCATTTTACAAGCAGCAGGCTAGGGCGTTGCTGGCGGGTCTCAGGGCATCAACTAAGGGCGGGAGCACCGCAGCCACGCTGCGCGCGGAGCCCCGGGCAGCAGCCTTCGCGATCACAGCACGTCCGACCCGGCGGTCGGCCGTACTCGATGAATCGAAAAGGGTGCCGGCTCCGGTCGCGCGGGACCGGAGCCATGACGTCACGGTACCGCCATCGCGTTGTTGAGCCGCGTCACCTCGGCCACGTCGCCATCGGTTTGCAGCCGCAGCCGCGTCCCGGCACGGTCGAAGCCCGGCGGCAGCGGCAGGCTGACCCGTGTCGTCTTCGGCTGCAGGTCGCGGGGCGCCGGCAGCGCGGGGAAACCAGCGCGAGCCAGCTCGCGCCCGCGCGCGTCCTCCAGCACCACCGCGCCGGGCGGGGCGTCGGCGTGGCCGAGGCTGTGCACGGTGACCTGGAGCGCATCGCCGACGATGTGCACGTCGCCGCGGCCGATGCCGAGGTCGGACCGCTGCTCGACCGGCTCGGCGGCGGCGAGCCGTTCGAACTGCATCACCACGGTCCTGCCCGCGGGGAACTCGACATCCACCGATGCGCTCTTCTCGAACGCGAAGTCGCGGGTAGCGGCCTGGCCGTCGATGCGGCCGTCGCCGTCGCGGTCGATGCCCGAGATCATGCGCCACTGCCCGGCAGCGACGTTCCAGCCGGTCATGGCGGCGCGCTGCGGCCTGCCGCTGGCGTTGTAGGCGATGACGGTGAAGCGCTGCGACTGCGGGCGCGGCAACGCCAGCGCGACCTGCACGGCGGCCTCCGGATCGGCGAAGCGCCAGCTCACGGTGTGGCCCGGCCAGGTCTGGTTGCGCTTGAGCGCAACCCCGCCCAGGCGCGCGCGCTGCAGATTCACCGTGGTCGACTCGACGCGATCGGTCCACCAGTGGCCCTCGGTCATCAGGTAGGCGTCGCGCAGCTTCTGCCGCGTCTCCTCGCGGTACAGCGCCTCCAGCCAGCGCGGGTCACCGCTGTTCTCCCAGGCCACATACTGCGGGAAATCCGTCGCCCCGGCAGCGGCCGACCGGGCCAACTGCGCGCCCCAGTCCTCGCGCCGGCCCAGCAGGTCCAGGACGTTCTCGTTGAGGTTGGACAGGCCGTTGGGCCCGCTGTCGGCGACGCGGTAGTCGAACACCCGCAGGTAGCGCGCATCGCCGCTCCAGCGCCACGCCGCCCAGAACGTGTGCAGGGTGTCGGCACCGCCGCTGCCCTGCCACAGCTCGCCGCCACGGGTTTCGCCGGTCTTCCAGTTGATCTCGTTGGGCAGCGCCCAGCGCCCCTGCGCGTCGGTGTACGCGTGGGCCAGGTAGCCGTCGGCCAGGCCGGTGACGATGCGGCGGCTGCGCGGGTCGGCGTTGTAGCCGCCCAGCAGCAGCGCCGGGTGCAGGATCGGGAACGAGTACGGCTTCTGCCACTGCCAGTTCGGCTCGCGGTAGACCTTGCGCCCGCCGAACCAGTTGCTGGAGAACAGCAGGTGGCCCTGCGGGTTGGGCTGGATGACGGCGTCGAACGCGCGCACCGTCGCCATCAGCCGCTCGACGGTGAGCGGGTCGCCCCAGTTGAGGTAGAGCATGGCGCTGTCGAGGTTGATGCCTTCCTCGTAGGCGTGCAGCTCGTCGGTCTCGATGGTGGACAGCCCGCCGCTGAACATGCCGTTGCGGTAGGCCGCGTCCGACAGTGCGGTCAGCGAGGCGTTGAGCCGGTCCGGGTCCACACCCATCAGCGCCACGCCCGGCCATTGCTGCAGCAGGTCCGAGTCGTCGGAGATGCCGCCGCCGAAGTCGCCGTAGTCCACCTGGCGCTGGTCGATCCACCAGTGGATGTAGCGGCGCGTGGCCTTGAGGTTCTCCAGCTGCCAGAACGCCCAGCCGGGCACGCCCGCCGGCGGCTCGGGCAGCTGCACCGGCGGCGGGGGCTGGTTGCCGTAGACGATGTCGTTCCAGTAGGCGCGGCCCAGCGCGTGCTCCGGGTCCACCCGCAGCAGGTCGCCGATGTCGGCATCGAGGCGCCGGTACAACCGCTGGCGCTTGGAGCTGGTGTGTTCCTCGACCAGGAAGCCCCAGTTGTCCTTGACTTGGTTGAAGCGGTCGGCGAGGTGCTCGGCGCGGGCCTGCTCGCGCGGCTTGAACACCAGCCGCAGGTTCATGCCGTCCAGCGCGCGCGCATCGAAGCCGGGCGCGGCGGCGGCGATGGACAGCATCAGGCCGTCGCCGGTGAGGATGCGGTCGCGCAGGTCCAGCCACAGCGTGCGCGCCTGCCCCGGCCGCACCGCGACCGACACGTCGAGCATGTCGCGCGCCGGCCAGATCGGGTCCTTGACGCGGATACTGAGCGGGATCGTGCCGGCGTGGGTGGCCGGCAGGTCCAGCGCCGGAATGTCCAGGGCGATGCCGTCCAGGCCGTCGTGCATGTGCTCCCAGCCATAGGCCCAGCTGCGCATCAGCGGCTGGTCCGGCGGCGGATCGCCGAGCCCGGACGGCACTAGCACGTGCACGACCGGCTGGTGGTCGGCCGCAGGCGCGGCGAGCGTGCGCGTGCGCGCCGGAGCCTTGGCCGGCAGCGCCACCACGGTATCGCGCTCGCCGGGCGGATAGCGGCCGGCGATGTACTCGCGCAACGGCGCGAGGTTGTCGTAGTCGGGTGCGACGTCGCTGCGCACGCTGTAGGCGAGCTTGGCGCTGCCTTCGGGCTCGGCGCCGGCACCGACGTCGTAGGCCCAGATTTCCTGGATCGGGGTTTCCTGCTCGGTGTTGGCGAAGCGCAGCGTGCCGCCGCGGCGCCGCTCGAACTGGTCGACGCTGCGCAGCGTGCCCTGCGCCCGCGAGAACAGCGGCTGCGCCGTGCCGTCGCCGCCGCGCCAGCTGGCCTGGCCGAATGCCGCGCCGCGGATCTCGATGCGGTTGAACGGCTCGTCCGGCAGCGTCAGTTCCAGCGCCTTGCCGCCTTCGACGTAGACGTTCCAGTCCGGCAGCTGGAAGTAGTCGTTGCGGCCGGGCAGGCGCGAGCGGTTGTAGACGCCGGGCCAGGTGGTCTCGGCGATGCCGTCGGTGGCCTTCCACATCCATTGCTTCAGGTCGCGGGCATCGGCGAACTCGACCTTGCGGATGCGCGTGACCGGCGCCTCCAGCGGCGGCGGCGCGCGGCCATGGTCCCAGCCGTAGCGATGCAGCCAGGCGGCGTGCGCGTCGTCCGCGCGCGCCGGCTCGGCACCTCGCGGCTCTTCCAGCCGTGCCAGCGCGGCGATGCTGGCCGCGTCGAGCATGCGATCGTAGATGCGGATCTCGTCGAAGTCGCTGCCGCGCAGGAAGTTGTAGCGGCTCTGCACCTGGTGCGGCGACATCACCCGCCCGGCCAGGCCGAACTGGTCCAGCGCGGCATCGAAATCCAGCGAGCCACCGTCGCGGCAGGCCTGTGCGCAATCCTCGCGCGCCACCTCGCGGCCGCCGACGTACAGCCGCACGCCGCGGCTCTCGTCCCAGGCGAAGGCAAGGTGGGTCCAGTCGCTGGCGGCCGGCGGCGCGTCGAGCCGGAACGACACCCGTGTGCGAGCCAGGTTGGCGTCGGTGACGAAGGCGTCGAAGCCGTGGCCGTTCCAGTCGATGCGCAGCCAGGCCATGTCCCAGCTGCTGTGGTCGGCGTAGCCGACGCGGAAGATCACGAACGGCGCCTCGCCGACCGGGTAGCGCGAGCGCCAGAAGAACGCCAGCGTGCCGCGCTGGGCGTACACGTTGCCCGGCGCGTTCCACGCCAGCACGCCGTCGTCGGCCCACTCGATGGCGTCGCCCTTCACCCCGGTGGGCACTAGCCGCACCTTGTCGCGGAAGTTGGGCAGCGCATCGCCGCCGGCCACGTCGGCGGCGAAGCCGGCATCGGCGGACACGCGGAACAGCAGGCGCGGAGCCGCCTCCGCGGCGGCGCAGACGGCGGGGATGGCCAGCAGGCCGAGCAGGAAGAGGGCGAAGAGCAGCGACGGACGGCGATGGCCGGGCATGGAATTCCTCGAAAGCGTGCGAGAGGAGATCGAGCGCCAACGGACGGCGCCAGGGCCGAGGCTCCTCCCGCCTCGGCAGCCGTGAACCGGAGGGATCGCACCGCCTTCGACCGCGCACGAAACTACCGATCCCGCCCGAAAGCGCATCCTGCAGCGCAGCATCGGCGACCTCCCCGGCAGCGGCCGGGGAGGCCGCCGCCTCAGAACTTGTAGCGGAAGCCCAGCAGGTACTGGCGGCCGGTCTCGCTGTAGTCCAGCGGCAGCTGCGAGGACGCGCCGACCCAGGTCTGCTGCGGTTCGTTGGTCAGGTTGATGCCTTCCAGGCTGAGTTCGATCTGGTCGCTGACCTTGTAGCGCAGCGAGGCGTCGATGTAGGTCGTGCCGGTCTGGCCGTGCACGTCCTCGGTGAAGCCCTGCTCGGTGCCCGGCACCTGGATCAGGTAGTCGTCGCGGTTGGTGGCCGAGACGCGGCCGGCGAAGATCTTGCCCTCGTAGAACAGGGTGGCATTCCACGAGTGCTTGGACAGGCCGGTCAGGTCGGTCTTCAGCGAGTTGGCGCCGCTGCTGGTCAGGTACTGGATCTGCGAATCGACGTAGGTGTAGTTCAGCTGGATGCCGAAGTTGCTCCACAGCCCCGGCAGGAAGGTGAACGGCTGCACGTAGTTGGCTTCCACGCCCTTCAGGTCGCCGCCGGGGGTGTTGACCGGCACCGAGAACACGAAGTCGTCGTTGGCGCTGACGCCGAAGCTCTCGGCCACGCTGGCCGGCAGGCCGCTGGTGTAGAACGGGCGCACCTCGCGGGTGGTCTGCACGAAGCTCTCGATGTCCTTGAAGAACAAGCCCAGGCTCAGCATCGCGCTTTCCCGGAAATACCACTCGGCGGCGAGGTCGTAGGTCTTGGCGCGGATCGGGTCCAGGTTCGGGTTGCCGCCGGTGACGTTGCGCGAACCGCCGCTGACGCTGACGGTCACGCCCGGGGTCAGGCTGCCCAGGCCCGGCCGCGACATCACCTTGGCCGCGCCGAAGCGCAGCAGCAGGTCCGGGGCCAGTTCGGCCAACAGGTTCAGCGACGGCAGGGTGTCGTCGTATTCGCGCCCGACCGTGATCGGCGTGGCGACGCCGCCGACGGTGGCCACGCCGGTGGAGCTCTGCTTGGTCTTGACGTAGCGCACGCCGACGTTGCCCGACAGTGGGACCGGCCCCAGGTCGATGGAGAACTCGCCCATCAGCCAGCCGCCGCGGTCCTTCTCTTCCACCCTGCGGTTGCTGGCGGCATAGGGGCTGAGCGCGAAGGTGCCTTCGCCGCTGTAGATGTCGAAGTAGCTGGCGATGGCGTCGAAGTCCGGCACCACCCAGTTGCCGGGCGAGCCGTTGATGCCCTTGAGGCCGGCCGGGTCGGTCATGTCCGCCGGCACGGTGGCGGTGCCGTCGGCGAAGTCCGGCACGAGGGTTTCGTTGGCGGTGCGGCGCCATTCCTGCGACTTGAACTCGTAGTCCTTGGCCAGCACGCCGCCGCGCAGGCGGAAGCCGGGGCTGATGTTCCAGTTGAAGTCCAGCTGGCCGACGTCGAAGTCGTTCCTGACCTGGTTCTGGCGCATGCGGATGGTGGACAGCATCCAGCCGTTGGGATCGGTCGGATCGATACCGTAGTCCAGCACCGGCGCCCACTTGTTGCCGCGGTAGTCGTAGCTGTAGCCGTCGACGTTGAGCTTGTCCATCATGATCGTCGCCTGCACCGGGTTGTCGTGCTTGGACGAGGAAGTGCCGAGCTTGCCGGTGATCTTGAAGCTGTCGCTGAACCGGTGCTCGCCGTTCAGGCTGAGCTGCTTGAACACCGTGGACCATTCGTCGTGGCGGTTCTCCGCGCGCACGTCGACATTGTCGAAGCTGCCGTACAGCAGCGCGCCGGTGGCCGGGTCGATGTAGCCGTCGTTGACCAAAGTCTCCGGCTTGCCGCCCTGCGAGGCGCTGCGGCTGAAGGAGATCGCCTCGATGTAGCGCTCGTCGCGGGTGGCGTCGATCTTCGAGTACATCGCATCGAGCGAGAGTTCGGTGCGGTCGGACGGCTTGAACTGCAGCGCGCCGGTGATGCCGGTGCGCTTCTGGTCGTGGAACATCTGCGTGTAGCGCGGGAAGCGCGGATGGTAGACATCGGCGGCGAGCGCCTCGGCGAACGGCGAGGCGGGATCGAAGCCGCCGTTGCTGGGGCCGTTGGCCCAGCGCCCGCTGCCGCTGCCTTCCTCCAGCGTCTGCTTCTCCGAGTACGCCACCGACAGCAGCGCGCCGAAGCGGCCGTCGGCCCAGGTGTCGGCGATCAGCGCGGCCACGCGCGGGTCGGCCTTCTGCGACATGTCGCCGTAGCTGGCCTGCACGCTGGCGGCGAAGGTGAACCCGTCGTAGTCGAACGGACGCGCGGTCTTCAGGTCGACGGTGGCGCCGAGCGAGCCTTCCTCGACGTCGGCCGAGGCGGTCTTGCGCACGATCATCTGCGAGAACAGGTCCGAGGCGAACACGTTGAAGTCGAAGCCGCGGCTGCGGTTGGTACCGCCGTTCTGGTCGGTGCTGCCGACCGTGGTCAGCGCCTCCATGCCGTTGATGCGCACGCGGGTGAAGTCCGGGCCGAGGCCGCGCACGGAGATGTTGCGGCCCTCGCCGGCGTCGCGGGTGATGACCACGCCGGGGATGCGCTGCAGCGACTCGGCCAGGTTCAGGTCCGGGAACTTGCCGATGTCCTCGGCGACGATGGCATCGACCATGCCCGATTCGCTGCGCTTGATGTCCAGCGCGCGTTCGACGCTGGCGCGATAGCCGGTGACGGTGACCGAATCCAGGGTCACCGGATCCTGCGTGTCCGGCGCCGGTTCGGCCTGCTGCGCCCAGGCGCTGCCGGCCTGCAGGACGAGACCGATCGAGAGCGCGAGCAAGGTGACCGGTGTCGGCCGGCTGCGGAAATGCTGCTGCATGTTGTGACCCCTCCCAGGGTTTGAAACCCATTTCACCTTCAGGTCCCGGCCGGCCGCGTCTGGCGGTGGCCGGCGTCGATGACACCGCTGGTCATTACGCTAACAGGGTCACAATCGCCTCACATCTTGCGGCGCAGCACCGTATTCCCGTGCTATTTCGCCTTTCCGGGTGGCGCGAAGACGCGCCGATAGCCATGACACCGATGGTCAATCACTCGTCGCCGCCCTATGATGCCGGCGACGAGAACGGCCTTGGCACTCCTGGGAGGGACGATGTCCACACGCGTGATCTGTTTCGGTGAGCTGCTGCTGCGGCTCGCCCCGCCCGGGCGCCAGCGCCTGCTGCAGTCGCCGCTGCTGGAGGTCCATGTCGGCGGTGCCGAGGCCAATGTCGCGGTGTCGCTGGCGAACTTCGGCCATGCCGCGGCCATGGCCGGCACCGTGGCCGGCAACGCGCTCGGCGAGGCGGCGCTGGGCGAGCTGCGCCGCCACGGCGTGGACACTGCCGCGCTGGCCCGCGGCGAGGGCCGCATGGGCCTGTACTTCCTGCAGCCGGGCGCAATCCACCGCCCCAGCGAGGTGATCTACGACCGCGCCGATTCCGCCTTCGCCCTGGCCGACCCGGCCGGCTACGACTGGGACGCGCTGCTGCACGGGGCACAGTGGCTGCACCTGTCCGGCGTCACCCCGGCGCTGGGCGAGGGCGCCGCAGCGGCCGCCATCGATGCGGCTGCGGCCGCGCGCGCGCGCGGCATGACGGTCTCCTTCGACGGCAACTACCGCCCGCGCCTGTGGCAGCGCTGGGGCGGCGACGCGCCGGCGATCCTGCGCCAGCTGCTGCGGCATGCCGAGGTGCTGTTCGCCGACCACCGCGACATCGAGGTGGTGCTCGGCCGCCGCTTCGACCAGCCCGACCCGCAGGCGCGCACGGCGGCGGCCGCCGAGGCCGCGTTCGCCGCGTTTCCCGCGCTGCAGGTCATGGCCTGCACCGGGCGGGTGGCGCTCAGCGTCGACCACCACACCCTGTCGGCGCGGATGTTCCGCCGCGGCGGCGCGCAGGCCACGGTGCCGCCGCTGGAACTGGCCGGCATCGTCGATCGCATCGGCGCCGGCGACGCCTTCGCCGCCGGCGTGCTGCACGGGCTGATCGAGGAGCTGGCCGACGAGGCAACGCTGCGCTTCGCGCTGGCCGCCGCCGCGCTCAAGCATTCCATCCCCGGCGACTTCAACCGCGTGTCGGCGGCCGAGGTGCAGGCGCTGGCCGACGCGCAGGGGCGTTTCGATGTCCGGCGCTGACCCGGCCCTGCGTGCGCTGCTGCGGCGCGCCCCGGTGGTCCCGGTGTTCACCCCCGGCGCGGTGGATGAAGCGGTGGACGTCGCCCGTGCACTGCTGCGCGGCGGCCTGCCGGTGATCGAGGTGACCCTGCGCACGCCGACCGCGGTCGCGGCCATCGCCGCCATGGCGCAGGCAGTGCCGGAAGCGGCGATCGGCGCCGGCACGATTCTGGGCGCGGAACAGCTGCAGGCTGTGCGCCGGGCCGGCGCATCCTTCGCCGTCTCGCCCGGCGCCACGTCGCGGCTGTACGACGCCGCGCGCGACTGCGGAATGCCGGTGCTGCCGGGCATCGCCACCGCCTCCGAGCTGATGGCCGGGCTGGAGCGCGGCCTGGATACCTTCAAGTTCTTCCCCGCGGCGGCCGCCGGCGGCCCGGCGCTGCTGTCGGCCTGGGCCGGCCCGTTCCCGCAGGTGCGGTTCTGCCCGACCGGCGGCATCAGCACCGCCAGCGCGCCGGACTACCTGCGCCTGTCCAACGTGCTGTGCATCGGCGGCTCGTGGCTGACGCCGCGCGCACTGATCGAGGCACGCGACTGGGAGGGCATCACGGCACTGGCGCGGACCGCGGCGCGGTTGCGCCCCCAGGACGGGACAGCGGTTGCCGAACGGCCGGCGGGCTAGAGCATTTTCGAGTCAGGTATTCGAGAACGGTCCCTGCATCGTCGCTCCCGCTTAGGCGGGAGCCCAGTGGCTTGACCGCAATCTGGCCAAAAAAAGGCACTGGGTCCCCGCCTACGCGCACTACTGTCCAGAAAAAACGCAGGGGCCGAGCAACTGTCAGCTGAAGTGACGCGGTTCATGCGCGGAAACATCGAATCGTCGTCCCCACGCAGGCGCAATACTGTCCGGAGAAAACCCAAGATCGGACAATTGTCAGCTGAAGTGGCGTGGCTCACGTTCGGAATAGTCGTCGTCCCCGCGCAGGCGGGGACCCAGCGACTTGCGCGGTGGAATCATCCCGCTATGGAATCTCCCGGTAGCTGCACCTTTCAAGGCACAGGCACTGGGTCCCCGCCTGCGCGGGGACGACGAGCATACGGATGGCGGCCCACGATCCGAGTCCGGCGATTACCAACGAGGTCGTAAGGCCTCTGCCGCAAGCCCTGGCCGGCCAGGCGGGAAAACTTCCCCGGACAGAGTAGTGCGCGCTTTTCCGCAGCCGAAGTGCTTCACCACAGCCGAACGGCTGGTCACGGCTGATCATCCAAGGACTTTCGTGCAGATCGAGGCAACCTCCTTGCGCTCCCGCTTGCGCGGGAGCGACGACCAGGGATTCTCCTGGACAGCCGCATGGTGCTGCGTGACCGCCGCACCCTTGATCGAGCGCAAGGCGGTCCCCGCTCCGTTCGCCCATGCTTGCGCGCAAGGTTCGGAGTGCGGCGGCCCGGCATGGAGCCCGGCGGCATCCGTTCCGACGGCAGCGCAGCGCGCACAGGTCGGGCTGTGCGCCATGCGCTGCTCCGGTCGTCATCCTCCCCGGTTCCCGTCCCCATGTCCGCTTCCAGCGCAAAGAACATCTCGCGCCCCGCCTTCACGGCCGGCCGCGTGCTTTCCTGCGCCGCGGTACAGGCCGAAGTCTTCCTGCTGCGGCTCGCACTGGCCGATGCCGCCCGGCCGCAGCCGGGTCAGTTCTACATGCTGCGCGCACGTCCGTCCGGGGTGTTCCTGGGCCGGCCGATCAGCGTGTACCGGGCGATCGCGCCGACGCAGCCACCTGGCGACGACTACACCCTGGAACTGGAATTCCTGATCCTGCGCCGCGGCGCGGGAACGGCGGAACTGTGCGCCACCGCCGCCGGCAGCGTGCTCGAGCTGGTCGGCCCGCTGGGCAACACCTTTCCGCGGCCGGCACCGCCGGCAGCGGAAAGCACCGAAGCAGCCGCCGCACCGGCACGCATCGCGCTGGTCGGCGGCGGCATCGGCATCGCCCCGATCGCCGGGTTCGCCTCCACGCTCGCGCCGGGCAGCTACGACCTCTACGCCGGCTTCAGGAGCGGCGCCTACGGCCTGGACCACGTCGAACCGGCGCGGCTGGTGCTGGCCAGCGACGACGGCTCCTGCGGCGTGCGCGGCCGGCTGCCCGACGTGCTGGACGCGGCGCGGCTGCGCGGTGCCTACGACGTGGTGCATGCCTGCGGC
Source organism: Pseudomonadota bacterium (assembly GCA_023425225.1). Taxonomy (GTDB): domain Bacteria; phylum Pseudomonadota; class Gammaproteobacteria; order Xanthomonadales; family Xanthomonadaceae; genus MMGLT7. The sequence goes on along the minus strand of JAFADB010000323.1, from coordinate 8,486 downwards.
CCGGAATCGATGCTGGCCTGGGTGCAGCACATCTGCGCCGAGGCCGGCGTGCCCTGCTGGCTCAGCCTGGAAGCGCCGATGGCCTGCGGCGCCGGTGCCTGCCTGGGCTGCACGATCACCACCCGGGACGGCAATCGCCGCTGCTGCAGCGACGGGCCGGTGTTCGCCGGCGACAGCGTGGTGTTCGACCAGGCTCCCCTGCCGGCCGAACCGGCACGACCGCGCGCCGCGCAGGAAGAACCGGATCTTTCCACGACCATCGCCGGGGTCCGCTTCGCCAACCCGTTCATCGCCGCCTCGGGCACCTTCGGCTACGGCAGCGAGTACGCGCCGCTGGTCGAGGTCGGCCGCATCGGCGGCATCTGCTCCAAGGGGCTGACGCTGGAGCCGCGCGGCGGCAATGCCGGGCCGCGGCTGGTCGAGACGCCGTCGGGCATCATCAATTCCATCGGCCTGGAGAACCCGGGCATCCCCCACTTCATCGAGCACGAACTGGCGGCGATGCTGCAGCTGGGGCCGGTGTGCATCGCCAACCTGTCCGGCTCGTCGCTGGAATCCTATGTCGAGGGTGCACGGCGGCTGGACGCCAGCGCGGTGGCGATGATCGAACTGAACATCTCCTGCCCCAACGTCAGGCAGGGCGGCATGAGCTTCGGCCTGGACTGCCGCTCGGCATCGCAGGTGACGCACGCGGTGCGCGCGGCGACCTCCAAGCCGCTGATGGTCAAGCTGTCGCCGAACGCGCCGGACGTGACCGCGGTCGCCCACGCGGTGCGCCTGGCCGGTGCCGACGCGGTGAGCCTGGTCAACACGTTCCAGGCCATCTCCATCGACGTGGAAAGCGGCCGCCCGCTGTTCCGCAACGTGCGCGCCGGCCTGTCCGGCCCGGCGATCCGGCCGATCGCGCTGCGCATGGTCTACGACCTGGCGCTGTCGATGGCGGCGCTGCCGCCGGCCGAGCGCATCCCCATCATCGGCCTGGGCGGCATCGCCAGCTGGCGCGACGCGGTCGAGTTCATCATGGCCGGCGCCACGGCGGTGCAGGTCGGCACGGCGACCTTCAACAACCCGCGCGCGCTCACCGACTGCATCGACGGGCTGCAGGCCTTCATGCAGCGCAAGGGCTATCGCACCCTCGAGGACATGCGCGGGCTGGCGCTGTGAGCAACATGCACCGGCCTGCCGCTTCGCTGCGCCGCAAGCGCATTGTTCTCGGGTGCCTGCAGATCGCTGATTCCCGCAGGAGCGGCGTCAGCCGCGATGATGCTTGTCGGTACTGTGCCACTCCGGTGACCTCGCCTGCTCGGCCCCCTAGGCCATTCCTGACCTTCGAGGTGAGCGGCGGCGGTATCGAAGCAAGCTCCTTCGGCGAGACGGGTTCGACAAGGCCCGCTAGATCACCCGCAGCGTGATCGCCTTGAGCACGGCGCGGGTGCGGTCGCGGGTGCCGAGCTTGTCGAGGATGGTGGAGACGTAGTTCTTCACCGTGCCTTCGGCCAGGAACAGCGTGCGCGCGATCTCCTTGTTGGAGTAGCCGCCGGCCAGCAGCCGCAGGATCGCCACCTCGCGCTCGCCGAAGGTGTCGCGCGGCGGCGCCTCGTCGCGGTAGCGGTAGCGCGCGCGCACCGGCTCGGTGCTCACCGGCTGCAGCAGGGTCTGCCCGGCGGCGACGGCGGCGATCGCCTCGCGCAGGTCCTCCGGCGCGGCGTCCTTGAGCAGGAAACCCTGCGCGCCGGCCTCGCTGGCGCGCAGCAGCAGGTCGGCATCGTCGAAGGTGGTCAGCAGCAGCACCGGGGTGCGGTCGCCGCGCGCGCGCAGCCGCTGGAGGGCGTCGATGCCGTCCACGCCGGGCATGCGGATGTCGCTGAGCACCACGTCCACCGGCGTGTTCAGCAACGCGGCCAACAGCGCCTCGCCGTCGCCGGCCTCGCAGGCGATCTCGATGCCCTGGCCCTGCAACAGCGCGCGCAGGCCGGCGCGGACCAGTTCCTGGTCGTCGGCCAGGGCGATGCGCAGGACCTCGCTCATGCCGGCAACCGCGCGCTCAGGCGCATGCCGCCGCGCGCACCGTGGCCCAGTTCCAGCGTGCCGTGCAGCGCGCCGAGCCGCTCGCGCATGCCGGCGATGCCGTTGCCTTCGCGGATGTCGCCGGCGCGACGGCCGTCGTCCTCGATGTCGATGCGCAGGTGCCCGTCCTCGTTGCGCAGGCGGACCTGCACGACGCCGGCATCGGCGTGGCGCGCGGCATTGGTGAGCGCTTCCTGCACCAGCCGCAGCAGCGCCTCGGCGACGTTGGCGTCTGCCACGCGCACGTCCTCGGCCAGATGCAGTTCCAGCGCCGGGCGCGGGAACGGGGCGGCCAGCGCGCGCAGCGCGGTTTCCAGGTCCAGGCCGCGGTCGTCGCGCAGCGACTGCACCACCTGGCGGATGTCGCCGAGCAGCTCGCCGGACAGGCGTTCGGTCACCGCCAGCGAGGGATGCCCGGCCAGCGCCGGGTCGGCGGCCAGCAGACGCAGGTTGATGCGCATGGCGGTGAGCTTGTGCCCGGCCACGTCGTGCAGCTCGCGCGCCAGGCGCAGGCGCTCGGCATCGCGTGCGCTGTCGGCCAGCAGCGCGCGGGTGGCCAGCAGGTCGGCATTGACCCGCGCCAGCGCGTCGCGCGAACGCTCGGCGGCGGTGGCGTAGTGCACGCAGATGCCGGCCAGCGCCTGGAACCCCAGGTTGATCAGCACCAGGATCAGCGGATCGCCAAAGCCGGCCCGGCGCAGCAGCAGGTAGAAGCCGGCATTGACCAGCAGCACCAGCGGCAGCGCATGGCGCAACGGCCAGACGCCGAATGCGCAGGCGACCCAGATCACCAGCAGCACCTGCGCGGTGCCTACCCGCGGCATCAGCGTGGACAGCACCAGCGCCAGTACCGGCATCAGCAGCAGGCAGATGCCGATCGGCATGCGCCAGTGCCCGGGCAGCAATTGCAGCGCGATGAAGATCAGCGCATACAGCGCCAGCAGGGCCGCCGTCGCCGGCAGATGCGGCGGCGCGACATAGCGCAGCGACAAGGCGACCGCGGCCAGCGTGGCCAACCCGGCCAGCGGCAGGGGCTGCAGCAGTGTGCGCAGTGTCGTGGACATGCGCGCATGCTGCGGCGCGCATCCCCGCATGGCAATGGCGTGGCGGTGGAAAGTGACTTCCGGCAGGTCGCCGGAATGACCGCCGGCACCTGACGGCGATGGCGCGCAGGCGGATGCTGGCTTCCGCCATGCCGCCCCGGCGGGCCCGTCCATGTGGGCGCATCCAGGCCCACGCCGGTCGGTAAATCACGGGAGGCAACCGCGTTCGGGTGTTTGCTGTCCGCGCCGGCTCCGAGGATATCGCCATGAAGATCGACCTGCCGCAACTGCTGTTCTTCGTGGCCTGCGCCGTGTGGTGGGCCATCGAGGTGTTCCTCAACCATCGCCGCCGCAGCCAGGACGCGCCGTCGCGCGACGGCGGCACGCTGAAGCTGCTGTGGACGGTGCTGTACGCGGCGATCTTCGTGGCGGTGCTGCTGGCGGTGCTGGGCATCGGCCGCCTGCCGGCCGGCTGGCGCGTGCCGCTGCTGTGGACCGGCACCGCAACGATCGCGGCCGGACTGGCGCTGCGCAGCTGGGCGATCCGCGTGCTGGGGCGCCAGTTCACCGTGGACGTGGGCATCCAGCCGGGACACGAACTGGTCCGCGGCGGCCCGTACCGGTGGCTGCGCCATCCGTCCTACACCGGCGCACTGCTGTGCTTCTTCGGCCTGGGCATCGGCCTGGGCGACTGGGCCTCGTTCGCGGTGATCGCCATCGCGGTCACCGCCGCGTTCGTGCGCCGGATCCGGGTGGAGGAAGCGGTGCTGGCCGAAGCCTTCGGCCGCCACTGGGACGACCACGCGCGCCACACCTGGCGGCTGCTGCCATTCCTCTGGTGAGCCAAGGCGTCCACGACGGCCCGCGACAATCCATGACCCACAGCCACGGGAGGCGTTCAACCGATGTATCTCGATCTGACCCTTGCCATCGCCCATCACCTGCTGATCCTGCTGCTGACCGCCGCGCTCGCCGCCGAATGGGCGGTGCTGCGCGGGCCGGTGCAGGGTCCGGCCATCGCCCGGCTGGCGGCGCTGGACGCCGTGTACGGCATGTGCGCGCTGCTGGTGCTCGCCGTCGGCGCGCTGCGGGTGATGTACGGCATGAAGGGGCCGCACTACTACCTGCACAACCCGTGGTTCTGGACCAAGCTCGCGGTCTTCGTCGTCATCGGCCTGGCCTCGATCCATCCCACCTTGCTGTTCCTGCGCTGGCGCCGCGTCCAGCGCCGGCAACCGGATTTCATCGCGCCGCCCCCGGGCGTGCGGCGGCTGCGCCTGCTGCTGGGCCTGGAGCTGTCGCTGCTGGCCGGGGTGTTCGCGGCGGCCGCGGCCATGGCGCGCTACGGGATGTTCTGACGCGCGCGGCGAGGGATATCGAATTGGTCAGTCCAATCAGCAGGATTTGGCCGGACTATCGAAGGTCTAATTGACCAATCCGCTTGAAACCCCCTCTAATCCCCGGCCTCGACGCAGATTCGGCCTGATTGGTCATACCAATAGGCACGGAGCGATTCCCTCCGGAGACGCTTCCGACGTGCCTGCGCACATCGCCGGTCCGCCGCCCCGCCCCGGGCGATAGACCCACATTCGCTTCCCGGGAGGACGGTGGACATGCAACACGCCTGGCAACAGCTGTACGACCCCGCAGGCAACCTGTGGGTTTCCAGTCTGATCGCGCTGCTGCCGATCGCGTTCTTCTTCGTCGCCCTGGCCGTGCTGCGGATGAAGGGCTACCTGGCCGGTACCCTCACCGTGCTGATCGCGCTGGCGGTGGCGCTGTTCTTCTACCGCATGCCGGTGGACCGGGCGCTGGCCTCGGCGGTGTACGGCTTCGTCTACGGGCTGTGGCCGATCGCCTGGATCATCGTCGGCGCGGTGTTCCTGTACAAGGTCTCGGTCAGGACCGGGCAGTTCGACATCATCCGCTCCTCGATCCTGTCGATCACCGAGGACCAGCGCCTGCAGATGCTGCTGGTGGGCTTCTCGTTCGGCGCGTTCCTGGAAGGTGCGGCCGGCTTCGGCGCGCCGGTGGCGATCACCGCCGCGCTGCTGGTCGGGCTGGGCTTCAAGCCGCTGTACGCGGCCGGGCTGTGCCTGATCGTCAACACCGCGCCGGTGGCGTTCGGCGCGATGGGCATCCCGATCATCGTCGCCGGCCAGGTCACCGGACTGGACGCGTTCGACATCGGCGCCATGGCCGGGCGCCAGCTGCCGTTCCTGACCCTGATCGTGCTGTTCTGGATCATGGCGATCATGGACGGCTGGCGCGGCGTCAAGGAAACCTGGCCGGCGGTGCTGGTGGCCGGCGGCGCATTCGCCATCAGCCAGTACCTGACCTCCAACTTCATCGGTCCGGAGCTGCCGGACATCACCTCCTCGATCGCCTCGATGGTGTGCCTGACGCTGTTCCTGAAGGTGTGGAAGCCCAGGCGCATCTTCCGCTTCGAGAAGGAAGCCGGCGAGGAAGCGCCGCAGGCGGCCGCCGCGCTGGTGGCCGGCGCCGGGCAGAAGCATTCGCTGGGCACCATCATCAAGGCCTGGTCGCCGTTCATCATCCTCACGGTGATGGTGACGATCTGGAGCGTGAAGCCGTTCAAGGCGCTGTTCGCCAAGGACGGCCCGCTGGCGCACTGGGTGCTCAACATCCCGGTGCCGTTCCTGCACCAGCTGGTGGACAAGACGCCGCCGATCGTGCCCACCGCCACCCCGTACGACGCGATCTACAAGTTCGACTGGTTCTCCGCCACCGGCACCTCGATCCTGTTCGCCGCGCTGATCGCCATCGTGCTGCTGCAGATGCGCCCGAAGGCGGCGGTGGCCACCTTCGGCGAGACGCTCAAGGAGCTGAAGACGCCGATCTACTCGATCGGCATGGTGCTGGCGTTCGCCTTCATCGCCAACTACTCCGGGCTGTCGGCGACGCTGGCGCTGGCGCTGTCCCATACCGGCCACGCCTTTACCTTCTTCTCGCCGTTCCTGGGCTGGCTGGGCGTGTTCCTGACCGGTTCGGACACCTCCTCCAATGCGCTGTTCGCCGCGCTGCAGGCCACCACCGCGCAGCAGATCGGCGTGCCCGAGGTACTGCTGGTGGCGGCCAACACCACCGGCGGCGTCACCGGCAAGATGATCTCGCCGCAGTCCATCGCCATCGCCTGCGCGGCGGTGGGGCTGGCAGGCAAGGAGTCGGACCTGCTGCGCTTCACCCTCAAGCACAGCCTGGCCTTCACCGTGATGGTGGGCATCATCACCACGCTGCAGGCCTACGTGTTCACCTGGATGATCCCGTAACGCCGCGATGCGCCTGTCCGACCGCATCGCCGAGCAGCTGCAGGCCCTGATCGCGACGCAGGGCCTGCAGCCCGGCGCCCGGCTGCCGGCCGAGCGCCAGCTGGCCGCCGAGCTGGGCGTATCGCGCCCGAGCCTGCGCGAGGCGATCGGCAAGCTGGCCAGCCAGGGCGTGCTGGAGAGCCGCCGCGGCGGCGGCACCTACGTGCGCGCGGCGGTGGACGGCTGGCCGCAGGCCGGCATCGTCGCGCCGCTGGCCGCGCTGCTGAACGGCACCCCCGAGTACGGCTACGACGTGCTCGAGGTGCGCCACGCGCTGGAGGGCGCCACCGCCTGGTACGCCGCGCTGCGCGCCACCGAGGCCGACAAGGCGCGCATCCGCGCCGCCTACGAGGCGATGCTGCCGTTCCACGGCGGCGACGACCCGACCCAGGTGTCGCGGCGAGACGCCGAGTACCACCTGGCCATCGCCGAGGCCTCGCACAACGCCGTGCTGACCCAGGTCATGCGCGGGCTGTTCGACCTGCTGCACTCCAACGTCTCCAACAGCCGGCAGAAGATGTACACGCTGCCGCAGACCTTCGAGCAGCTGGCCGCCCAGCACCGCGAGGTGATGCAGGCGATCCTGGCCGGCGACGCGCCGGCCGCGCGCGAGGCGGTGCACCGCCACCTGGAGTTCGTGCACACCACGCTGCGCTCGCTGGACGAGGACGAGGCCCGGCTGGCGCGCTTTTCCCGACTTCCCCCGAGTTCGCCATCCCCATGATCATTTCCGCATCCACCGACTACCGTGCCGCCGCCCAGAGCCGGCTGCCGCCGTTCCTGTTCCACTACATCGACGGCGGCGCCTATGCCGAGCACACGCTCAGGCGCAACGTCGCCGACCTGGAGGACATCGCGCTGCGCCAGCGCATCCTGCGCGACATGACCGCGCTGGACCTGTCCACCGAGCTGTTCGGCGAGAAGCTGGCCATTCCGGCCGCGCTGGCACCGGTCGGGCTGACCGGCATGTACGCGCGCCGCGGCGAGGTGCAGGCCGCGCGCGCGGCGGCCGCGCGCGGCATCCCCTTCACAATGTCCACCGTGTCGGTATGCCCGATCGAGGAAGTGGTACCGGCCATCGACCGGCCGATGTGGTTCCAGCTGTACGTGCTCAAGGACCGCGGCTTCATGCGCAACGCGCTCGAGCGCGCCAAGGCCGCCGGCGTCACCACGCTGGTGTTCACCGTGGACATGCCCACGCCCGGCGCGCGCTACCGCGACGCGCACTCGGGCATGAGCGGCCCGCACGCCTCGCTGCGGCGGATGGGCCAGGCGGTGACCCATCCGCGCTGGAGCTGGGACGTGGGCCTGTGGGGGCGTCCGCACGACCTGGGCAACATCTCCGCCTACCGCGGCACGCCGACCGGGCTGGAGGACTACATCGGCTGGCTGGCGGCCAACTTCGACCCGTCGATCTCGTGGAAAGACCTGGAATGGATCCGCGAGTTCTGGACCGGGCCGATGGTGATCAAGGGCATCCTCGACCCGGAGGACGCGCGCGACGCGGTGAAGTTCGGCGCCGACGGCATCGTGGTGTCCAACCACGGCGGGCGCCAGCTCGACGGCGTGCTGTCCAGCGCGCGCGCGCTGCCGGCCATCGCCGACGCGGTCAAGGGCGAGCTGAAGATCCTGGCCGACTCGGGCATCCGCAACGGCCTGGACATCGTGCGCATGATCGCCCTGGGCGCCGACGCGGTGCTGCTCGGCCGCGCCTGGGTGTACGCGCTGGCCGCCGCCGGCCAGGCCGGGGTGGAGAACCTGCTGGGGCTGATGGAGAAGGAGATGCGCGTGGCGATGACGCTGACCGGCGCCAAGACCATCGCCGGGATCACCCGCGACTCGCTGACCGGGGTGACCCGCGAGGCGATGGTGTCGCCGTGATGGCATATCGCCGCCGGCAGCAATGGTCTTGCCATTCCTGCAGGGCGACGATTCGGGCCATGCGCCACGGGGGCTTTGCCGTCGAGTGTCACCCTCACTCGGGGTCACTCCAGCTGTCGTCCCCGCGGAGGCGGGGACCCAGTGCCTTACCGCGGCACAGGCCAAA
>JAFADB010000230.1 GCA_023425225.1 Pseudomonadota bacterium | reverse complement strand
GATGAAGCAGCTCGACAGCTGGCCGCCGACCTTGCCGGCGTTCTGCAGCGTCGGCGTGGCCACGGTCATGTACAGGTTGGACAGCGCCCAGTAGGCCTCGCCCACCAGCTGCATGCGGCGCTCGCGCCCGCCCGGGCCGGTGCCGGCCTCGTTCTGCATCAGGTACAGGGCGATGGTGAGCCAGCGCTCCTGCGGCAGCTCGTAGACGTGGCGCGAGTGGTCGGTGGCCAGGTAGCGGGTGGCCAGCAGGTACAGGCCGTTGTAGTTGAACAGCTTGTCGCGCTCGGGATCGATCAGCTTCGCCGCCTCGGCCAGCTCGTCCTTGGAGTAGTTCTTGAGGATGTCGATCGAGTACACGCCACGGTCGGCCAGGCTTTCCTGCAGGCCGACGTAGGAGCCGTACTTCTGCGCCACGTCGTAGAAGCGGTTCTTGCTGGCGCGCTTGTACAGCCGGGCCAGGTACAGGCGCGCGGCGAAGAACTCCCACTCCGGGCAGGTGATGTCCACGCGCGACTCGGCCTCGCGGATCATGTAGTCGACCATGTCGTCGGCCGACAGGCTCTCCTTCTTCTCGATGAAGGAGAACACCCGCTCCTGGTAGTCGCCGATGTCCAGGCTGGGGAACTCGGCGTGGATGCGGTCCAGCGAGCGCTGCAGGCGCGAGCGGTCGAAGGCCATGCGGCGGTTGCCGCCTTCCTTGACGATCCAGGTCACCGCGCGCTGGTCGTTGCTGGGCTCGGCGGCGGCCGGGTCGGCGGCGGATTCGGGCGGGGTGGAGGCGATGGGCATGGCGGGGTCCTGGGGAAACTCGGGCCCGTCTTCGTGGTGGGCGTTGGCGACGGGCAGGCTTTCGGTCTGGGACATGTGCTTCTCCATGCGTGGCGCACGCCGTCCGCGACCCGACCCCGCGGGTTTGCGGCGGCCGTATCTGCAGGGTGGTCTGATGGCGTCGCAAGGCCTGATACCGCGCGGATGCGCGGCGGCCATGCTGCGCCAGCCATCTCCCCCCGGAGACTGTTCGGCCGGCACCGCGCGTGGTGCTTCGCGCGGCTGTCGGCAGGTCTTCGGACTCATGGGCGCGGGAGGCGGTACCTCCCTCCTACCCCCGCCGCTTCCCGGTGCCTGCGGCGCCAGTGCTGTGGGGCGGGTTCGTTCCCAATTACCGCTGCGGGGCAGTGCCGGAATGGCCTTGAAGGCTGCACCGGCTTCCCGTTTTAAGCCCCCCGCTTGTGGCGGGAGGCACCGACGGCCACAAGATAGGGTGGTGGTTGATCCAGGTCAACACCAAATATGGGGGATTGCGTGAAACGCTTGCGGGCCGGTCGATCGCCCGTGGAACAACCACGAGGCGGGTCGGGGGACGCCCATCGCGGCTGCGCAGTCAAGCACTTCCGGGCAGTTCCGCCGGCCGCGCGGGATGCCACCAGGACGGGACGCCCCACGGGTGGCCATGTGCTCATGCCATCCGGTCATTGGATCGCGCGGGAAGGCGGGCGGAAAGATGGATTCCTGAATACCGGGCCGTTGCGACGTACAGCGCGCCCGCCATACCCCGGTCGGGCCCCGGCCGTCGCCCCCTTCCCTCGCACGAGAACAGCCGTAATGAGCCAGCACCCGCACGACGCACCCCGGATCGATAGCGAATCCCTCGACCGGGCCTGGGCCGACCTGCTCTCCCCGTCGCGCCGCAGGCTGCTGCTCAACGCCGGCCTGGCCGGGGCCGGACTGGCGGCGACCGGGGCGACTGCTTCCGCATCGGCCACCGCCCCGCCCGCGGCCCCGGCCGGGGTGCCCGCCCGCGCGACGATCGACGACAACGGCCTGCTGCTGCCGATCAAGGGTCCGGGCACGAGCCCATGGGGCGAGGCCACCGCCTCGCAACCGACCGTGCGCCCACCCGGCCATCGCCCGGACGAGTCGCCGCTGCCGGCCACGCCGCGCCCCTACACCCAGGTCAGGAGCTATCACGCGCACATCTACTTCGACGAGGACAGCTACGAGAAGGCCGCGCAGATCCGCCGCTGGTCGGCCGAGCGCTTCCCGGTGGAACTGGGCGACTGGAACCTGGAGCCGCGCGGCCCGCACGTGACGCCGTCGTTCTATTTCGGCTTCAACAACGAGCTGCTGCCGATCCTGATCCCGTGGCTGCAGCTCAACAGCCTGGGCCTGACCATCCTGCTGCATCCCAACACCGGCGATCCGCGCTCGGATCACCTCTATTACGCGCTGTGGGTGAACCGCTCGCAGCCGGTCAACGCCTATGCCTGGCGCCGGTTCGTCGACGGCGGTGGCGGCGATACCGAGCAGATCAATCCCAACGTGGTGCCGACGGTGCCGCTGGAGACCTGAGCCGGACGCGGCCGCATCGTGTCGGCGCGGGGATGTTCCCGTGCCTCGATGCGGGCGGCAGCGACATCACGCCGTTCGCTCAGGTAACACAGGAGCCGATCCGGCATCCGCCTTGCTCGCCGCCCCCACCCGACCGGCCACTCGGTTGCGGAACGGCTCCTTGCCGACGACGCGTTCGGTTTTTTAGGTATGCGGGATGCTCAGCGCGTCCAGTGCACCGCCGCCAGTGCCGCGTGCAGGCGCTGCTGCGCCTGTTCGGTCGGGAACGGTGCGGTGCGCGGCGGATCGTAGACCTCGGGGCGGGTGCCGCTGAT
>JAFADB010000213.1 GCA_023425225.1 Pseudomonadota bacterium | reverse complement strand
TTCCCCGGACAGCAGTGCTCCTGCGCGGGGATGACGAGACGTAAGGTCCGGCGCGCAAGCCTGGGTCCGGGTTTCGAGCCTCAGGCCGGCATCTCGTCCGCGACCTCGGCGGGCTTGCCCGCATCGGCGCGGCGGCCCAGCATCCTGGCGAGCACGCCGTCGCGCCACCAGAAGCGGTGCAGCAGCGCCATCGCCACGTGGCCGGCGATCAGCGCCAGCAGGACCCAGGCCAGTTCGCCATGCAGCAGCTCGGCAGGCAGTTCGGTCCACTCGAGCTTGCGCTCGCTCGGCGCGATCAGCTCGATGCCGTAGGGGCGGAAGCCGCGCCCGGAGCCGTACAGCCGCAGCAATGCCAGCGAAGGCACCACCAGCATCAGCACGTACAACGTGGCGTGCCCGGCCAGCGCCAGCCGTCCCAGCACGTCGGCGCGCTGGCGCGGCCGCCGCCGCGCATTGACCAGCCACCAGCCGATGCGCAGCACGCACAGCACCAGCAACAACACGCCCAGCGGCGCGTGGTTGGACACGAAGAACCCGGTCAGCGGGGTGCGGCCCAATGCCAGCTTCAGGCCCATGCCGAGGAACTGCACGGCGAACAGGATCGCCATGCCCCAGTGCAGGCAGCGGCTGACGATGCCGTAGCGTTCGGGCGAATCGCGCCATTGCAGTGCCATCGCAGTTTCCTCGCTGTCCGGAAGGGGGATGGAGAAGGATTCGACACGATCCGCGCATGCAAGTACAGCACCCGCGGCGGCACGCAGGGTTGCGCTGCGCCGTTCGCTTCCGTGCAATCCAGGGGCATTGCACGCCCCATGGAAGATCGACCGGGGCGCCGGCCACCCTCGTCACTGCGTCCCGGCAGCCTCGGCGGCGGCGGAACGTGGGCCGGCCGCATCCTGCGGCTGGAACGACCGCGGCGCATAACCGAAGTCGCGGCGCGCCGGCTCGATGTCGAACACCAGGTCCTCGCGCATGCGCCGCAGCGCGGTGCGGTTGAGTGCGCGCAGCCGGCCCAGCGCGTGGGCGCCGGACAGCAGCAGCGAGAAGGCACTCGCCGGTACCGCCAGCAGGCGCGCCGGCGGCTGCAGCGACGCCAGCACCCGCGCGACCATGTCGCGGTAGTCGAGCACTTCGCCGCCGCCCAGCGCATAGCGGTTGCCGCAGGCCGCGGGAACGTCGAGCACCGCCAGCGCGGCGTCGGCCAGGTCCTGCACGTGCACCGGCTGGCGCCGGCCGCGGGCGTCGCGCGGCAGCACGAAGAAGCCGGTGCGTCGCGCCAGCGCGGCGATCGCCGCCAGCGTGCGGTCCTGTCCGGCGCCGTAGACCAGGGTCGGCCGCAGCACGGTGGCGGCGGCGCCCTTGGCCAATGCGGCGGCGAACAGTTGCTCCTCGCCCTGGCGCAGCCGCGCCGCGAGGTCGCGTTCGTGCGGGTCGGCCGAGTCGCGCTTGACCTCGACGCTGGTCGAGCCGAAGGCGACCACCCGCGGCGCATCGGCGCCGGCCTGCGCGTACCAGCGCGCGAAATGATCCAGCGGGCCGCAGCTGAAGATGGCGTCGTAGCGGCCGGGCAACGGCGGCAGCGTGGCCAGGTCGCCCGCCAGCCAATGCAGGCCGGGACGTTCCTGTCGCGACTGCCGCGACAGCGCGCCCACCTGCCAGCCGCGAGCCAGCAGCCCTTCGATGACGCGGGCGCCGATCTGCCCGCTGCCGCCGAACAGCAGCGCGCGCCGGGGCACCGGTGTCGTCGAAGGAGGGATGGCGGTCGGCATCGCGCAAGCATAACCAAGCGCGACGGCATGATCGCTGGCGACACGCCCCGCCCGTGACGGCCTGGCCGCGAAGACGCCGACGGCAGGACCGACGCATCGGCAAGCACCGCCCTTTTCCCACGATGCCCGCGACACTCCCGGTACGCGAAGACAGGATCGTCGCAATCCGGCTGCTAGACTGCTTCCCCTGCTCGCGAATCACGCATTCCCTGCATGCCTTATCTCGAACTCCTGCTGGCGCTGCCATTCCTGATGGCTGTCGCCGTTGCCGCAGTGCGCGGCATCTCCCGCAACACCTGCGCCTGGCTCGCCGCCAGCGCCCCCTTGCTGGGCCTATTGGTACTGGCATGGCTGGCGCCGGAGGTGCTGGCCGGGCGGCTGGTGCGCAGCGAATACGCCTGGCTGCCGCAGATCGGGCTGATGTTCACCCTGCGCCTGGACGGGCTGGCGTGGATGTTCGCCGGGCTGGTGCTGGCGATCGGCGCGCTGGTGGTGATGTACGCGCGCTACTACCTCAGCGAGCGCGATTCGATGCCGCGCTTCTACGCGTTCCTGCTGCTGTTCATGGGCGCGATGCTCGGCATGGTGCTGTCGGGCAACCTGCTGTTGCTGGTGGTGTTCTGGGAGCTGACCAGCCTCAGCTCGTTCCTGCTGATCGGCTTCTGGACCCACCGCCGCGACGCCCGCGAGGGCGCGCGCATGGCGCTGGTGATCACCGGCGCCGGCGGCCTGGCGCTGCTCGGCGGGGTGCTGCTGCTCGGCCGCATCGTCGGCAGCTACGACCTGGACGCGGTGCTGGCGGCGGGCGACGCGATCCGCGCCAGCGCGCTGTACCCGTATGCGCTGATGCTGGTGCTGGCCGGCATCTTCACCAAGAGCGCGCAGTTCCCGTTCCATTTCTGGCTGCCGCACGCGATGGCCGCGCCGACGCCGGTATCGGCCTACCTGCACTCGGCCACCATGGTGAAGGCCGGCGTGTTCCTGCTGGCGCGGCTGCACCCGGCGCTGGCCGGCAGCGAGCTGTTCTTCTACACGGTCACCGGCATCGGCGCGCTCACGCTGCTGATCGGCGCCTGGAACGCGATCTTCCAGCAGGACCTCAAGGGCTTGCTGGCGTACTCGACGATCTCGCACCTGGGCCTGATCACCATGCTGTTCGGTCTGTCCACGCCGATGGCGGTGGTGGCCGGCGTGTTCCACATCCTCAACCACGCCGTGTTCAAGTGCTCGCTGTTCATGGCCGCCGGCATTATCGACCACGAGACCGGCACCCGCGACATCCGCAAGCTCGGCGGCCTGCGCCGGCTGATGCCCTACACCAGCGCGCTGGCGATCATCGCCTCGCTGGCGATGGCCGGCATCCCGCTGCTCAACGGCTTCCTGTCCAAGGAGATGTTCTTCGCGGTGGCGCTGGAGACGCCCTCGCCCGAGCCGATGCGCATCGCCACCGCCGCCGCCGCGCTGGTGGCCGGCGCGCTGGCGGTGGCCTACAGCCTGCGTTTCGTCTACGAGACCTTCTTCGGCGACGGCCCGCGCGATCTCGACCGCACCCCACACGAGCCGCCGCGCTGGATGAAGATCCCGGTGGAGATCCTGGTGCTCGTGTGCGTGGCGGTGGGCGTGGCCCCGGCCTGGACCATCGCCCCGGTGCTGCACGTGGCCGCCGCCTCGATCCTGGGCGAGGCCATGCCCGACTACAGCCTGGCGGTGTGGCACGGCTTCAACGGCCCGCTGGCGATGAGCCTGGTGGGCGTGGCCGCCGGCGTGGCGCTGTACCTGGGCCTGCGCCGCTGGCTCGACCTGCACGCGGTGGAGAACGTCTCGCAGGGCAAGGGCCTGTTCGACCGCATGCTCGATGCCGCGTTCGGCTTCTCGGCCGCACTCACCGCGCGGGTGGCCAACGGCAGCCTGCAGCGCATGCTGCTGATGCTGGTGCTCACCGCCGTGGTCGTGGCCGCGGTGCCGTTCGTGTGCGCCCCGCCCGGGCCGCGCTGGGCGGCGCCGCAGCCGATCCCGCTGCTGGGCTGGGCACTGTGGGTGCTGACGCTGGCCTGCGCGCTGGGCGCGCTGTTCCTGCACCGGCAGCGCTTCCTGGCGGTACTCGTGCTCGGCGGCACCGGGCTGGCGGTGAGCCTGGTGTTCGTGTTCCTGTCGGCGCCGGACCTGGCGCTGACCCAGCTGCTGGTGGAGATGGTGACGCTGGTGCTGATGCTGCTAGCGATGAACTACCTGCCCAAGTCCTCGCCGCCGGGCCGCTCGCGGCTGCGGCGCTGGCGCGACGCGGCGGTGGCGATCGTCGCCGGCGGCGGCCTGGCGATGCTGGCCTACGCGGCGATGACCCGCCCCAGCCAGACCATGGCCGGCGAGCTGCTGGCGCGCTCGCTGCCCGAGGCCTATGGCCGCAACGTCGTCAACGTGATCCTGGTGGACTTCCGCGGCTTCGATACCTTCGGCGAGATCACCGTGTTCGCCATCGCCGGGCTGATCGTGCACGCGCTGCTGCGGCGCGCGCGGATGGCGCCGGAGAAGGCCATGCCCGGTCCGCCGATCAAGCTGCCGGTGCCGGCCGACCTGGCGCAGCTGATGTTCCCGCTCACGCTCACCGTGTCGATCTTCCTGTTCCTGCGCGGCCACAACGCGCCCGGCGGCGGCTTCATCGCCGGGCTGGTGCTGGCGGTGCCGTTGCTGATGCAGTACGTGATCCAGGGCGCAGCCTCGGTGCAGTCGCGCTTCGGCTTCGACTACATCCGCCTGGTCGGCATCGGCCTGCTGCTGGCGCTTGCCAGCGGCGCGGCGTCGATGCTGTTCGGGGTGCCGTTCCTGACCAGCGGCCACATCGACCTGCAGCTGCCGGTGGTCGGCAAGATCGAGCTGGCCAGCGCGCTGGGCTTCGACACCGGCGTCTACCTGGTGGTGTTCGGCACGGCGATGCTGGTGCTGACGATGATGGGCACGATCAAGCCCTCGCGCACGCGCAGCTCGCTGCGCGGCACGATCGACCCGACACGCCGTTCGCCGCTGACCGGGGAGATGCACTGATGGAACTGGCACTGGCAAGCGCCATCGGCGTGCTGGCCGCGATCGGCATCTACCTGCTGCTGCGTGCGCGCAGTTTCGACGTGATCCTGGGGCTGACCTTCCTGTCCTACGCCACCAACCTGCTGATCTTCGCCGGCGGGCGCCTGCGCGAAGGCATGCCGCCGGTGCTGGAGGAGGGCGTGGCCACCGACCTGGCACACCACACCGACCCGCTGCCGCAGGCGCTGGTGCTGACCGCGATCGTGATCGCCTTCGCCATGACCGCGGTGAGCCTGGTGCTGGCGATGCGCTCGCGCGCGGACAACCGCAGCGACCACGTCGACGCGCACGAGCCCGACGAGCACGAGCACGCGGGGACTGCCGCAACGGCGCCGGAGGACCACGCGTGAACCACCTGCTGATCCTGCCGATCCTGATCCCGCTGCTGGGCGCGGCGCTGTCGCTGTTCGTCGAGCACCGCCGCTACGGCCGCCGCGTGCGCCGCGCCGTGGCCTGGCTGTCGATGGCCGCGCTGGCCGCCGCGGTGGCGGCGCTGTTCGTGCGCGCCAGCCACGGCCAGGTGCTGGTGTATCTGCTCGGCGACTGGCCGTCGCGGCTGGGCATCGCGCTGATGGCCGACCGGCTGTCGGCGTGGATGCTGCTGACCACGCTGCTGCTGGCCATCCCCTGCCTGCTGCACGCCTGCGCCGGCTGGGACCGGCGCGCGCCGCACTTCCACGCGCTGTTCCAGTTCCAGCTGATGGGCCTGAACGGCGCGTTCCTGACCGGCGACATCTTCAACCTGTTCGTGTTCTTCGAGGTGATGCTGATCGCCTCCTACGGCCTGCTGCTGTCGGGCGGGCGCGGGCTGCGCATGCGCATCGGCCTGCACTACGTGATCTTCAACGTCGCCGCCTCGACGCTGTTCCTGGTCGCGCTGGGGCTGCTGTACGCGCTGCTGGGCTCGCTCAACATGGCCGAGCTGTCGCAGCGCATCGCCGGCGTGCCGGCGGCCAACCTGCCGCTGGTCAAGGCCGCGCTGGGGCTGCTGCTGGTGGTGTTCTGCGCCAAGGCGGCGTTGATGCCGATGTACCTGTGGCTGCCGGAGGCCTACTCGCGCGCGCCGGCGGCGATCGCGGCGCTGTTCGTCATCATGACCAAGGTCGGCCTGTACGCGGTGCTGCGCACCACCTCGCTGTGGTTCGGCGACGGCGCCGGAGCGATGGCCGGCTTCGCCCGCGACGCGCTGCTGTGGGCCGGCATCGCCACGCTGGTGCTGGCCGCGCTGGGGGTGATGGCCGCCACCCGGCTGCGGGTGCTGGTGTCCTACCTGGTGGTGTTCTCGGCGGCGACGCTGTTCATCGCATTCTCCATGGACAGCGCCGGGGCGATCGCCGCCGGGCTGTACTACCTGCCGCACAGCTGTTTCGTCGCCGCCGCGCTGTTCATGGTCGCCGAGCTGATGCGCCGGCGCCGTGGCAGCATGGCCGGCGACAGCGTCCATATCGTCGCGCCGCTGCCCGGCCGTGCGCTGCCGGGGGCGATGTTCATGGTCGCCGCGATCGGCGTGGCCGGGCTGCCGCCGTTGTCCGGCTTCCTGGCCAAGGCCGGCATCCTGGCCGCCACCCCGGCCCCGCTCACGCTGCCGGTGTGGACGGCGATGCTGGTCGGCAGCCTGCTGGTGGTGGTGGGCCTGACCCGCGCCGGCATCCGCCTGTTCTGGCGCGTGCCCGACCATGCCGCCGACGAGGAGGCGCCGCCGCCGGTGCGCAGCGCCGGCGCCCGCCGCACCGAGACCGTGGCCACCGGGCTGCTGCTCGGCTACGTGGTGGCGATGACCGTGTTCGCCGCCCCGCTGATGCGCTACACCGGGCAGGCCGCGCAGCAGCTGCGCGACCCGGGGCGCTACGTCGAGCAGTTGCAGGACACCCATCCGCGGACGAGGCAGCCATGACATCCCGCAAGCGTCCCCTTCTCAAACGCCTGATGCCGTCCTGGCCGCTGAGCCTGACCGTGTTCGTGTTCTGGCTGCTGCTGAGCGACAGCATCGGCGCCTCGGTATGGGTGATGGGCGCGGTGATGGCGCTGGTGGTGCCGTTGTTCGCCGCGCGCCTGGACCGCGAGTTCGCCCGCATCGGCTCGCTGCGGCCCATCCCCCGCATGCTGTGCGTGGTGGCCTGGGACATCGTGCGCTCCAACATCAAGGTCGCCATCCAGGTGCTGGGGCCGCAGTCGCGCATCCACCCCGGCTTCATCTGGGTGCCGCTGGACATCGCCAACATCCACGGCATCGCCGCGCTGACCAGCATGATCACCCTGACCCCGGGTACGGTGTCGGCGGCGCTGTCGGACGACCGCAAGTACCTGCTGGTGCACGTGCTGCACCTGGACGACCCGGACACCCTGATCCGCGAGATCAAGACGCGCTACGAGGCGCCGCTGATGGAGATATTCCCATGAGGAGCAAGCCCATGACCGGAGCGAACCCATGAACGGCTACGTTTTCATCGAGACCACCATCGTCGTGTGCATGCACGTGGTCGGGCTGGCGATGATGCTGGCGCTGTGGCGGCTGCTGCGCGGGCCGTCCGTGCCCGACCGCATCCTGGCGCTGGACACGCTCTCGATCACCGCCATCGCCGAGCTGATGCTGTTCGGCATGTACCTGGATTCGCCGGTGTACTTCGAGGCGGCGCTGGTGATCGCCATGCTCGGATTCGGCAGCACCGTGGTGCTGAGCAAGTACGTCATCCGCCGGGACATCATCGAATGATCGACCTGACCGAATACCTGCTCGGCATCCTGCTGATCATCGGCTGCTTCTTCATCCTGGTCGGCGCCTTCGGCCTGGTGAAGCTGGACGACTTCTTCAAGCGCCTGCATGCCCCGACTAAGGCCAGCACGCTGGGCGTGGGCTGCGTGCTACTGGGCTCGGTGGGCTACCACATCTTCCTGGGCGAGGACCCGCAGCCGCGCGAGCTGCTGATCACCGCGTTCCTGTTCATCACCGCACCGATCAGCGCGCACATGATGGCCAAGGCCTCGCTGGCGCTGTTCATGGAGCAGCGCCCGGCGCTGCCGCCGGGCGAGAGCGCGCAGGAGGAAGGCCTGCCGCCGCCGGACATCGCCGAGAAGCTGGCCGG
>JAFADB010000133.1 GCA_023425225.1 Pseudomonadota bacterium | reverse complement strand
TGGATAATCGAGCCTTTCATGCACCGGCTCCGCCCGGGAGGCCCGCCCCATGTTCCGTTTCCTGCTGATCGCCACGCTGGCCGCCACCCCGGCCATCGCCATGTCCGCACCGCTGGACCTGCTGGTCGGTTCCTATACCCGTGACGGCCGCCCCGGCATCTACGTGTTCCGCTTCGATCCGGCCAGTGGCCAGCTGGAGGCAAAGCCATGGCAGACCGTACAGCTGCACAACCCGTCGTGGCTGGTGGTCGCCCCCGATCGCCGCCATGTCTACGCGGTCAACGAGAACGGCCCCGGCCAACCCGATCCGGTCGGCCGCGTCAGCCGCTTGCGGCTGGACCCGGTCAGCCACCGGCTCGAGCCCGATGGCCAGGTGCCCAGCCTCGGCGACGAGCCCACCCACGCCGCGCTCAGCCCGGACGGCCGCTACCTGTTCGTCGCCAACTACTCGGTGCATGCCGATCCCGGCGGCACGCTGGCGGTGGTGCCGGTGGCCGCGGACGGCAGCCTGCAGCCGCCGACCCAGCTGAGCAGCTACCAGGCCAGCGGCGTGGACCGCGAGCGCCAGGTCTCGGCGCACATCCATTCGGCGACGATGGCGCCGGACGGACGTCATCTGCTGGTGGCCGATCTCGGCGGCGACCGCGTCTACAGTTATCGCTACGACCCACAGGCCAGTGCCGAGCGCCCGCTGCGCCCGGCGCCGGTGCCGTTCGTGGCGTTGCCGCCCGGCAGCGGCCCGCGCCACCTGGTGTTCGACACCTCCGGTCGCCATGCCTACCTGACGCTGGAGATGAGCGGCCAGGTCGCGGTGCTGAACTATGCCAATGGCCGGCTGGCGCTGCGCGAGGTGCTGGACCTGTTCGCGCCGGGATTCGCCGGCGACAACGGTGCCGGCGCGATCCACCTGTCCGACGACGGCCGCTTCCTGTACGCGGTCAACCGCGGCGGCGACAACCACATCGTCATGTTCGCCGTCGATCCGCGCGACGGCAGCCTGCGCCAGCTGCAGCGCCGTGCCACCGAGGGGCGCCAGCCGCGCGAATTCGCCATCGCCCCGGGCGGCCGCCAGCTGCTGGTGGCCGCGCAGGGCGAGGACCGCATCGTGGTGATCGAGCGCGACCCGGCCACCGGCCTGCTCGGGCGCACGCTGCAGCAGGTCGAGGTGGCCGCGCCGTCGGACCTGAAGTTCCTGCCCTGAGCAACAAAAAATGCCGCACCGGGGGAGGGGCCGGTACGGCATCGGAAACTGTTGGAGGCTGATCCTGCCTCCGCCCGTCGTCCTTGCTATGGCCTCCCATGTTCCGGGGCATCGATGACACCGCGATGACAGCCCGGTTCACGACGCGGCGCGAACCGGGCTGCTAGTTTTCCCGCTTCCTTCCCCACGGAATGCATGCAATGCCGCAAGCGCGCTGGTACCTGATCCTCAACGGCAAGTCCGCCGGCAACCACGCATTGCGCGAGGCGGTGGCCGGGTGGCGCAAGCGGGGCATCGAGCTGTCGGTGCGCGTGACCTGGGAAACCGGCGATGCGGCGCGCTACGTGGACGAGGCCATCGCCGCCGGCGCCGACAGCGTGATCGCGGCCGGTGGCGACGGCACCCTGGGCGAGGTCGCCGCCGCGCTGGCCGGACACGGCGAGCCGGCCGAGGCGGTGCCCGCGCTCGGCCTGGTGCCGCTGGGCACCGCCAACGACTTCGCCACCGCCGCCGGCGTGCCCGAGCCGCCGCACGAGGCGCTGGCGCTGGTCGCGACGCGGCCGCCGGTGGCCATCGACCTGCTGCAGGTGCAGGCCGACGATGCCATGCACTGGTGCATCAACCTGGCCAGCGGCGGCTTCGGTACCCAGGTCACGGTGGAGACCGACGACGGCCTGAAGAAAATGCTCGGCGGACTGGCCTACCTGGTCACCGGCCTGGCCCGGCTGGGGCGCATCGAGCCCATCCGCGCACGTGTCGAAGGCCCGGATTTCGCCTGGCACGGCGATTTCATCGCGCTGGGCATCGGCAACGGCCGCCAGGCCGGCGGCGGGCAGATGCTGTGTCCGGATGCGCTGCTCGACGACGGCCTGCTGGACCTGACCGTCATCCCGGACCTGGTCGGCGAGGTGTCCGGCACGCTGGGCGCGCTGATCTCCGGCGGCAAGGCGGCGGCGCTGGACCGGTTGGCGGTGCAGGCACGGCTGCCGTGGCTGCGCATCGAGGCCGAACGGCCGCTGACGCTGAACCTGGACGGCGAACCGGAGAAGGCGCGGCTGTTCCACATCCAGTGCGTGGCACGGCGCCTGCGCATGCACCTGCCGCCGGCGTGCGCGCTGCTGTCGCGCTGAGGCACATAACGGGCTTCCAGGAGCCGGGAGTCTCCCCGCGCCTTGGTCGCTGGCCGGGCAGTTGCGGTAAAGTAGCGCCGTGCCCAGCCTGACGACCCCACGTTTCCTTCCTTCCGCTCGCCGCGCG
This sequence comes from Pseudomonadota bacterium, assembly GCA_023425225.1. GTDB lineage: Bacteria > Pseudomonadota > Gammaproteobacteria > Xanthomonadales > Xanthomonadaceae > MMGLT7. The sequence goes on along the minus strand of JAFADB010000133.1, from coordinate 8,247 downwards.
TGGCGATGGTGGCCCGTAGCCGTCGTCCGTCATGTCACCTGTTTCCAGGTGCAAAGCCCCCGGAAGGAAAGCCGTCTTGATCACGTTCGAGCAATTCCAGCAGCAGGCCGCTGAAGGCCCCTACAACTTCGTCCCCGTCGTGCGCGAAGTGCTGTCCGATCTGGACACGCCGCTTTCGGTCTACCTCAAGCTCGCCGACGGCCCGTATACCTACCTGTTCGAATCGGTCGAGGGCGGCGAGCGCTTCGGCCGCTACTCGATCATCGGCCTGCCGGCGCGGCGCGTGTACAGCTTCCGCGGCCACACGCTGGAAACCAGCGAGTACGGCGAGGTGGTGGAAACGCGCCACGTCGCCGATCCGCTGGCCGAGGTCGAGCGCCTGCGCGCGGCCTGCTCGGTGCCGAAGATCGAGGGCCTGCCGGGCTTCACCGGCGGGCTGGTGGGCTGGTTCGGCTTCGAGTGCATCGGCTACATCGAGCCGCGCCTGGCCGCCGGCGACAAGCCCGACGAGCTGGGCACCCCGGACATCCTGCTGATGCAGTCCGAGGAACTGGCGGTGTTCGACAACCTCATGGGCCGGCTGTACCTGATCGTGCACGCCGATCCGCGCCAGCCACAGGCCTGGGCGCGCGCCAACCGCCGCCTGGACGAACTGGCGCACCGGCTGCGCCAGGCCGGCGCCGGCTACCCCCAGTCGCAGGTCTCCGACGCCATCGACGAGGACGACTTCCGCTCCTCCTTCACCCGCGAGCAGTACCACGACGTGGTACGCCGGGCGCAGGCGTACGTGCGCGCCGGCGACATCTTCCAGGTGGTGCCGAGCCAGCGCCTGCGGGTGCCGTTCCGCGCCCGCCCGGTGGACGTCTACCGCGCCCTGCGCGCGCTCAACCCGTCGCCGTACATGTACTTCATCGACGTCGGCGGCACCCAGGTGGTCGGCTCCTCGCCGGAGATCCTGGCGCGGCTGCAGGGCGGGGTGGTCACCGTGCGCCCGATCGCTGGCACCCGCCGCCGCGGCGCCACGCCGGAGGAGGACGCCGCGCTGGAGGCCGAGCTGCTGGCCGATCCCAAGGAGCGCGCCGAGCATGTGATGCTGATCGACCTGGGCCGCAACGACGTCGGCCGCGTCGCCGAGCCGGGCACGGTCGAGGTCACCGCCTCGTTCGTGATCGAGCGCTACAGCCACGTCATGCACATCGTCAGCGAGGTCACCGGCACGCTGAAGGACGGCCTGAGCTACGCCGACGTGCTGCGCGCCACCTTCCCCGCCGGCACCGTGTCCGGCGCGCCGAAGATCCGCGCGCTGGAGATCATCCGCGAGCTGGAGCCGGTGCGTCGCAACGTCTATTCCGGCGCGGTCGGCTACATCGGCTGGCATGGCGATGCCGACACCGCCATCGCCATCCGCACCGCCGTCATCCAGGACGGCTACCTGTACGTGCAGGCCGGCGGCGGCGTGGTCTACGACTCCGACCCGGACCTGTAATGGCAGTAAACCATGAACACGGGCCGCGCGCTGTTCCGCGCGGTCGCCCAGGCCGCCAAGGGGCTTTGACATGTACGACAGTGCGCCACGCAGCTACAAGCACGGCTTCCGCAACGACTACAGCGAGGGCGCGCATCCGCGCCTGCTGCAGGCGCTGGCGCAGGCCAGCGGCGAACAGCACCGCGGCTACGGCCTGGACCGCCACAGCCAGCGCGCCGCCGAGTTGATCCGCGCCCAGGTCGGTCGCGCCGATGCCGACGTGCACCTGCTGGTCGGCGGGACCCAGACCAACCTGGTGGCGCTGGCCGCGTTCCTGCGTCCGCACCAGGCCGCCATCGCCGCCACCAGCGGCCACATCGCCACCCACGAGACCGGCGCCATCGAGGCCACCGGCCACAAGGTGCTGACGGTGCCGGCACGCGACGGCAAGCTCACCCCCGCCGCGATCGCCCCGCTGCTGGCCGAGCACGGCAACGAGCACATGGTGCAGCCGCTGCTGGTGTACGTGTCGCAGAGCACCGAACTGGGCACGCTGTACAGCCGCGCCGAACTGGCCGCGCTGTCCGCGTTCTGCCGCGAACGCGGGCTGCTGCTGTACCTGGATGGCGCGCGCATCGGCTCGGCGCTGGTGGCCGACGGCAACGACCTCACCCTGGCCGACATCGCCGCGCTGACCGACGCCTTCTACATCGGCGGCACCAAGAACGGCGCGCTGATCGGCGAGGCGCTGGTGATCGTCGACGACGCGCTCAAGGCCGACATGCGCTACCTGATCAAGCAGCGCGGGGCGATGCTGGCCAAGGGCATGGTGCTGGGCACGCAGTTCACCGCGCTGTTCGAGGACGGGCTGTTCTTCGAGCTGGCGCGCCACGCCAATGCGATGGCCGCGCGCCTGCGCGAGGGCCTGGCGCGGCATGGCGCCGGCTTCCTGGTCGAGTCGCCGAGCAACCAGATCTTCCCGATCCTGCCGGCCGCGCTGGTCGAGAAGCTCGAGGCGCTGTACGCGTTCGAGCGCTGGCAGGCGCTGCCCGACGGCCGCGTCGCGATCCGCCTGGTGACCTCGTGGGCCACCCCGGAGGCCGCGGTCGCCGCCTTCATCGACGACCTGGGCGCATTGGCCGACGCAGTGCCGCCCGCTGCCCGCGTCGCCGCGCACGCGGCCATGGAGCACTGACCATGCTGCTGATGCTCGACAACTACGACAGCTTCACCTACAACCTCGTGCAGTACCTGCAGGCGCTGGGCGCCGAGGTCGAGGTGGTGCGCAACGACGCGACCAGCGTGGATGCGATCGCGGCGCTGGCGCCCTCGCACATCGTCGTCTCGCCCGGTCCGTGCACGCCCAACGAGGCCGGCATCTCGCTGCAGCTGATCGAGCGGCTCGGCCCGAGCACGCCGATCCTCGGCGTGTGCCTGGGCCACCAGAGCATCGGCCAGGTCTACGGCGGCGACGTGATCCGCGCCGGCCGCATCATGCACGGCAAGACCTCGGCCATCCGCCACGAGGGCAAGGGCGTGTTCGCCGGGCTGCCCGACGGCTACACCGCCACCCGCTACCACTCGCTGGTGGTGGAAAAGACCACGCTGCCCGATGCGCTGGAGGTCACCGCCTGGACCGAGAACCCGGACGGCTCGGTCGAGGAGATCATGGGCCTGCGCCACCGCCAGTACCCGGTGCAGGGCGTGCAGTTCCATCCCGAGTCGATCCTCACCGAGCACGGCCACGCGCTGGTGAAGAACTTCCTGGAGCAATGAGATGCTGTTCGTGGTGATGCTCGGCGGCAAGCATCCCGCCGCCAAGATCGAGGTCCACGACGTGGTGTTCGCCAGCGGCGACAGCCTGCAGGCGGTCTATCCGCAGCTGAAGCGCCAGTGGTTCGGCCAGCCGCACGGCGCCCACGTCGATTCCTGGCTGGAGGTGGACGGCGTGGAGGGCTGGCGCGTGCAGCTGTCCGATGCCGCCCCCGCGGCCGGATCGCCGCGGCTGTTCTTCATCAACCTCGGCGGCTACGAGCCCGGCGTGTTCGGCGAGGCCCACCGCTACCGGCTGGTGGTCGCGCACGACGCCGCCGAGGCCAAGCGCAAGGGCAGGCTGCAGGCCGGTGCCGGCTGGGACAAGCCGCATACCGATGCGCTGTACGACGTCGACGACTGCCTGCCGATCGATTCGGTGCAGGGCCGCTACGTGCATCTCGTGGAAGCGCCGCACCGCGGCATCGCCGGCCACAGCGACTACCTCGTGCTGCCTTGAACATCCCTGGAGTCCCCATGCCCATTACTCCGCAAGAAGCCCTGCAACGCACCATCGAGCATCGCGAGATCTTCCACGACGAGATGGTCGCGCTGATGCGCCAGATCATGCGTGGCGAGGTCTCGCCGGTGATGACCGCGGCCATCCTCACCGGCCTGCGGGTGAAGAAGGAGACCATCGGCGAGATCGCCGGCGCGGCCGAGGTGATGCGCGAGTTCTCGCGCAAGGTGGACGTGGCCGACCGCAGCCACCTGGTCGACATCGTCGGCACCGGCGGCGACGGCTCGCACACCTTCAACATCTCCACCTGCGCGATGTTCGTGGCCGCCGCCGCCGGCGCCCGCGTGGCCAAGCACGGCAACCGCAGCGTCTCCTCCAAGTCCGGCAGCGCCGATGCGGTGGAGGCGCTGGGCGCGGCGATCGAGCTGCAGCCCGAACAGGTGGCGCAGGCGATCGCGCGTACCGGCATCGGCTTCATGTACGCGCCGGTGCACCACCCGGCGATGAAGGCGGTGGCGCCGGTGCGCCGCGAGATGGGCGTGCGCACGATCTTCAACATCCTCGGCCCGCTGACCAACCCGGCCGGCGCGCCCAACATCCTGATGGGCGTGTTCCATCCCGACCTGGTCGGCATCCAGGCGCGCGTGCTGCAGCAGCTGGGTGCCGAGCGCGCGCTGGTGGTGTGGGGACGCGACGGCATGGACGAGCTGTCGCTGGGCGCGGCCACGCTGGTGGGCGAACTGCGCGACGGCCAGGTGCGCGAGTACGAGGTGCACCCGGAGGACTTCGGCATCGCCATGTCGGCCAGCCGCAACCTCAAGGTCGCCGATGCCGCGCAGTCGCGCGCCATGCTGCTGGACGTGCTGGCCAACGTGCCCGGCCCGGCGCTGGACATCGTCGCCTTCAATGCCGGCGCGGCGCTGTATGTGGCCGGCGTGGCCGCCGGCATCGGCGAGGGCATCGAGCGCGCCCGCGCGGTCATCGCCGACGGCAGCGCGCGGCGCAAGCTCGACGAGTACGTGGCGCTCACGCGATCGCTCTGAGAGCCGGCTGCACCCGTGGGAGCGGCATGAGCCGCGATGCCGCCTTCCTTGGCGTGCCCTCGCGGCCTGCACCACTCCCGCGGCCACGACGGGCATGCCGTTTTCGCGCTTACGCCCCCCATGGCCGATAATGCCCGGCCCGCAGGATCCGACCCGATGAGCGACATCCTCAACACCATCCTCGCCCGCAAGACCGAAGAGATCGCCGAGCGTCGCGCGCGCGTGCCGCTGGACGAGGTCGCCGCGCGCGCCGCCGATGCCGCGCCGGTGCGCGGCTTCGCCGACGCGCTCAAGACGGCCATCGCCGCCGGCGATCCGGCGGTGATCGCCGAGGTCAAGAAGGCCAGTCCGTCCAAGGGCGTGATCCGCGCGGATTTCCACCCGGCCGACATCGCCGTCAGCTACGAGTTCGGCGGCGCGTCCTGCCTGTCGGTGCTGACCGACGTGGACTTCTTCCAGGGCGCCGACGCCTACCTGCAGCAGGCGCGCGAGGCCTGCACGCTGCCGGTGCTGCGCAAGGACTTCGTCATCGACCCGTACCAGGTGCACGAGGCGCGCGCGCTCGGCGCCGACTGCATCCTGCTGATCGTCGCCGCGCTCGACGACCAGCAGCTCGCCGACCTGTCCGGGCTGGCGCTGCAGCTCGGCCTGGACGTGCTGGTGGAAGTGCACGACATCGACGAGCTGGAGCGCGCGCTGCAGGTGCCGGTGCCGCTGGTCGGCATCAACAACCGCAACCTGCGCACCTTCGAGGTCTCGCTGGACAACACCCTGGCGATGAAGGACGCGGTGCCGCGCGACCGCCTGCTGGTCACCGAGAGTGGCATCCTGGTGCCGGAGGACGTGGCGCGCATGCGCGCGGCCGGCGTCAACGCCTTCCTCGTCGGGGAGACCTTCATGCGTGCCGAGGAACCGGGCGAGGCGCTGCGTCAGCTATTCTTTGCCGCATGAGCGACCGCTATCCCAAGCCCGGCGACGACGCGCCGCTGGTGGTGTTCGATTTCGACCACACCCTCTACGACGGCGACTCCGGCAGCCACCTGTTCGCTTGGCTGATCCGCCGCAATCCGCTGCGGTTGCTGGTCGCGCTGCTGGCCACGCCGCTGCTGGGCCCGCTGGTTGCGATGCTGCCCACCCGCCGCCACGGCATCTCCGGCTATGTCTGGATCGCCACCTTCGGCATGCACCGCGCACGCGAGTTCAACCGTTCGATCGACCGCTACGTGCTCACCCACGAGCAGGAGATCCGCGGCCGGTTGCTGCCGGTGGCGCTGGAGGTGTTCAAGCGCCACCGCGCCGCCGGCGACCGGGTGGTGGTAGCCACGGGTGCGCCGCCGGAGCTGGCGCGCGCGATCCTGGCCTTCGTCGCCGAGCAGGACGTGCCGGTGATCGGCAGCCAGGTCGGCGCGCGGCTGGGCGCGGTGGTCGCCAGGCGCCACTGCCACAACGAGGAGAAGATGCGCATGCTGCGCGAGCGCGGCTACGGCGACATCGCGGTGGCGTACTCGGACAGCAGCGCCGACCTGCCATTGCTGAAGGCGGCCCGGGCGCCGGTGGTGGTCAATCCCAAGCCGTCGCGGGTGGCGTTCTTCCGCCGCGTGCTGCCGCCGGGCACGCAGATCCTCAACTGGGGCTGCCGCGACCGCGCCGGCGAGCCGGTGGGGCCGGGGCGGGAATAGGGAATAGGGAATAGGGAATAGGTGAGGCCTGTTCCGGTACGTCGGCCATCGCGGCGAGGTGCCGCCCCTACGCTGCGCTTGTCCGGGCTACGGAGTTGCCGCGAGCGTGATGGGGACCCGGCGCAGGGATCCTCGACTGCGATCCGGTTGACCGTCGTATATCGCGGTTCGCCCCCTGGGCGCGTGGCGACGCGTTCGTCATCGCCGACACGTCAGGTTCCGCGGGGCGCGGGCGCGCGCCGACAGGCGCGGGGGATCGGGGGCTTATGAGCCGGGCCCGCGGTTCGCACGGCGAACCGTGGGGCGCTTGCGCGAATGCGCAAACGCGCTCGCAATCAGCGCGTCCCGTACAGCACCACGGTCTTGCCGCGGGCATGCAGCAGGCCGTCGGCCTGCAGCTTCTTGAGCACGCGGCCGGCCATCTCGCGCGAGCAGCCGACCAGCCGCGCCAGTTCCTGGCGCGAGACGCGCAGCTGGGTGCCCTGCGGGTGGCTCATCGCCTCCGGCTCGCGGGCCAGGTCGTGCAGCGTGCGCACGATGCGGTCGGTCACGTCCAGGAACGCCAGCCGGCTGGCCTTGCGGCTGGTGGTCAGCAGGCGCTTGGACAGCTGCACGCCCAGCGCGTACAGCACCTTGGGCGCATCCGGCGACAACGGGCCCAGGAACAGCTGCTGCAGCCGCTCGTAGCTGATCTCGGCCAGCTCGCACGGGGTACGCGTGCGCAGGATCACCTCGCGATGGTTGGACTCGATGAACAGGCCCATCTCGCCGACGAACTCGCCGCTGCCGTAGTAGCCCAGCACCAGTTCGCGGTCCTCCTCCTCCTCGGCGATGATGCTGACCGAGCCGCTGATCACGTAATAGAGCGTGCCGGCCGCGTCGCCGGGCCGGAACACGTCGGCCCGCGCCGGGTAGCGGCGGCGGTGGCTGTGAAGGAGGAAGCGGTCGATGGTCGCTGCGTCCAAGGCCAGCGATCCGTTGGGCGCACGCGCGATGGAGACGATTTTGCTGGCAGCTGGGATCATGGTGATTTCACGACCGAATTGGCAAAGCTTAACGGGAGTGTTCAGTGTCGGCAAATTGACGCGCCTGCGACTATGCGCGCTGGCCGGCAATGCCGCATAATTGCATATTTCCCACTCTCCCCCGAGGACAGACCGCCGTGGTCAAGCCTTTGCCTCGCCTGAGGTTGCAGGGTTTCAACAACCTCACCAAGGCGTTGAGCTTCAACATCTACGACGTCTGCTACGCGCGCACCGAAGAGGAGCGCCAGCGATACATCGAATATATCGATGAGCAGTACGATGCGGACAGGCTGACGCAGATCCTGACGGACGTGGCCGAGATCATCGGCGCCAACATCCTCAACATCGCGCGGCAGGACTACGACCCGCAGGGCGCGTCGGTGACGATCCTGATCTCCGAGGAGCCGGTGATCGACAAGAAGCAGGCCGGCAAGGAGCTGATCTCCGACGCCGTGGTCGCGCACATGGACAAGAGCCATATCACCGTCCATACCTACCCGGAGACGCACCCGCAGGAGGGCATCGCCACCTTCCGCGCGGACATCGATGTGGCCACTTGCGGCGTGATCTCGCCGCTGAAGGCGCTGAACTACCTGATCGAGAGCCTGGAATCGGACATCGTGATCATGGACTACCGGGTGCGTGGCTTCACCCGCGACGTGAAGGGCAAGAAGCACTTCATCGACCACAAGATCAACTCGATCCAGAACTTCCTGGCCAAGAACATCAAGTCGCGCTACGAGATGTTCGACGTCAACGTCTA
>JAFADB010000127.1 GCA_023425225.1 Pseudomonadota bacterium | reverse complement strand
AGTCGGCTACGTGGGCAAGGATGTCGAGCAGATCGTCCGCGACCTGGCCGACACCGCGGTGAAGATGTACCGCGAACAGGCCAAGGCGCGCATGCGCACGCAGGCCGAGGAACGTGCCGAGGACCGCATCCTCGATGCGCTGCTGCCGCGACGCGATGCCGCAGGCGGAAACGGCTTCGGCTTCGGCGCGAACACCACCACGGTCGACATCGGTGCCGAACCCTCGTCGAAGGAGTCTGAGACCCGCCAGAAGCTGCGCCGCCAGTTGCGCAGCGGCGACCTGGACGACCGCGAGATCGAACTGGAGCTGGCGGCCAACGTCGGCGTCGACATCATGACGCCGCCCGGCATGGAGGAAATGGGCCAGCAGCTGCGGCAGATGTTCTCCAACCTCGGCGGCGGCAAGCCGCAGACGCGCAAGCTGGCGATCAAGGCGGCGCGGCCGCTGTTGATCGAGGACGAGGCGGCCAAGCTGGTCAACGAGGAGGACGTGCGCGCCGCGGCGATCGAGGCCTGCGAGCAGCACGGCATCGTCTTCATCGACGAGATCGACAAGGTCGCCAAGCGCGGCGATGCAGGCGCTTCCGGCGGCGACGTCAGCCGCGAGGGCGTGCAGCGCGACCTGCTGCCGCTGGTGGAGGGCTCCAACGTCTCCACCAAGTACGGCACGGTCAAGACCGACCACATCCTGTTCATCGCCTCCGGCGCGTTCCACCTGGCCAAGCCCAGCGACTTGATCCCCGAGCTGCAGGGCCGCTTCCCGATCCGGGTGGAACTGGGCGCCTTGAGCAAGGACGACTTCGTGCGCATCCTCACCGAGCCGAAGGCGGCGCTGACCAAGCAGTACGAGGCGCTGCTGAAGACCGAGGGCGTGAACCTGACCTTCGCAGCCGACGCCGTCGAGCGCCTGGCCGAGATCGCCTTCCAGGTCAACGAGCGCCAGGAGAACATCGGCGCCCGGCGCCTGCACACCGTGCTCGAGCGGCTGCTGGACAACCTCAGCTACGAGGCGCCGGACCGCGACGGCAGCAGCGTCGTGGTCGACCGCGCCTACGTGGACACGTTCCTGGGCGACCTGGTCCGCGATCCGGACCTGAGCCGCTACATCCTGTAATCCCCCTTCCGCCCGGCCCGTGATGGCCGGGCTGTCCCAGCGACGCACCGCGGCCGGCCAGTCCGGCCGCGGTGCGTCGTGCTGCGCGGCATTCCTGCGTGCGCGGGCGCGCGGGGCGGTGCCGGTGGGCCGGGCCGGGCGGATCCGCCGGTGCCGGACGGGGTGGGGTAGAGTCGACGGCGCGTCGCGATGCGGGAGGCATGGCGGTCGCGGAGATGGGGTGCGGCGGGATGACGCGGGTGCCGCCCATGCGGCAATCGGTCGCGCCCGTGCCGCCCTGCACTGATTCAAATCAGTGCGGGGCCTGTCATCGCTGGTTATCGTCCGTTCCGCAAGCTGGAGTGCCCCCCAGGCCACCTAACGCTATCAGCCCAGAAGGATAGAACGATGTTCGAACGCATCAAGGCGATGTTCCGCTACTTCAATGACGCCGTGCCATTCCGGCTGGTACCGGCCCTCATCACAACCGCAGTGTTGTTCATACTGCTCATGATCCCCTGTCCGGAGGGGCTCGAACCCAAGGCGTGGGGCCTTGTGGCGATCTTCCTGACCACCATCGTGGCGATCATCCTCAAAGTCATGCCGATCGGCGTGATGGCGATGATGGCCATCGTCATCGTGTCGTTGTCCCAGGTCACCGCCGGCTCGTCCAAGGGCGCCATCACCGATGCCCTGAGCAGCTTCTCCAGCCCGCTCATCTGGCTGATCGTGGTCGCCATCATGATCTCCCGCGGCCTGAAGAAGACCGGCCTGGGCGAGCGCATCGGCCTGATGTTCATCTCGCTGCTGGGCAAGCGCTCGATCGGCATCGGCTACGGCCTGGCGTTCTGCGACCTGGTGCTGGCGCCGTTCACGCCGTCCAACACCGCGCGCGGCGGCGGCATCGTCCACCCGATCATGAAGTCGATCGCCAATGCCTTCGGCTCGGATCCGGCCAAGGGCACCCAGGGCAAGATCGGTACCTACCTGGCGCTGGTCAACATGCACGCCAACACGATCAGCTCGGGCATGTTCATCACCGCCACCGCGCCCAACCCGCTGGTCGTGGACTTCGTGGCCAAGGCGACCAACCAGAGCTTCCACCTGTCCTGGACGTCGTGGGCGCTGTACATGCTGCTGCCGGGCCTGGCCTGCATGGCATTGATGCCGCTGCTGGTCTCCTGGCTGTCGCCGCCCGAGCTGAAGGTCACGCCCGACGCGGTGGACTATGCCCGCAGGGAGCTCAAGGCCAAGGGCGGCCTGAGCGGCAAGGAAAAGGTGATGCTGGGTACCTTCTTCCTGCTGCTGGTGCTGTGGGCCAACGTGCCTGCGATGATCTTCGGGCCGGCCTTCACGCTCGATCCCACGGTGGTCGCCTTCGTCGGCCTGTTCGTGCTGATCATCACCGGCACCATCAACTGGGACGACGTGCTGTCCGAGAAGAGCGCCTGGGACACCCTGATCTGGTTCGGTGCGCTGGTGATGATGGCCGAGCAGCTGAACAAGATCGGCGTGATCTCCTGGTTCTCGCAGAACATGAAGGACGCCATCGCCCAGAGCGGCATGGGCTGGGAAGCGGCCGCGGCGGTCCTGGTGCTGCTGTTCGTGTTCTCGCACTACCTGTTCGCCAGCACCACGGCGCACATCAGCGCGATGATGCTCGCCTTCCTGACCGTCGGCACGCAGCTGATCCCCGCCGACTACGTCATCCCCTTCATGCTGATGATGGTGGCCGGCTCGACGATCATGATGACGCTCACGCACTACGCCACGGGTACCTCGCCGGTCATCTTCGGCAGCGGCTACGTGACGCTGGGCAACTGGTGGAAGGTCGGTTTCATCATGTGCTGCATCGAGCTGGTGATCTACGCCACCATCGGTCTGGTGTGGTGGAAGGTGCTCGGCCTCTGGTAGGCACCTGACGACACGTTCCGGCCCGTACCGGCCGGTGCAACGATCAAGGCCGGCCCTGCGCGAAGCAGGGCCGGCCTTTTTGCTTGGTGGTCACGGCATGGCGCCGGTCCGGCGCATGCGTGCGCGCACCCGCTGGCCGCGGGCGATGGCAGCACGGCCGCCGCGGCATGGGCCGCGGCGGCGGGTCGATCCGGTGTCCGGTATGGCTGCGGCTCAGCGCAGCCGCGAGTGGCGCAGGTTGCTGCCGTAGCGCTGCATCAGTTCCATGTGCAGGCGCACGTAGACCGTGTCGGTGAGGTTCTGCGCCATCGGCGAGGCCACCGCGTCGCGGGCGGCCTTGGCGCGCGCGGCGTCGATGTCGTTGCCGCGCTGGGCCAGGTCGGCCATCACCACGATCTTGCCGGGCTGCACCTCGGCGTAGCCGCCGGAGACATAGACGTCCAGCGGCTCGCCCTGGGCCGGCACGATATGCACCAGGCCTTCGCGCAGGATCGACAGCATCGGCAGATGCCGGGCCATCACGCCGAACCGGCCCAGGCTGCCGGGCAGGCTGGCCTCGCGGACCTGGCCGCTCCAGATGCTGCCGCCGAGGCTGATGATCTCCAGCGCCAGCGTGCGGGGCTGGCTGTCGTCGTGTGCCGGTGCGGCGTCGTGTGCGGTCTTGGGGGAGGGGGAGGGAGTGTGGGGAGTTGTAGCCAAGGTTGTTTCCCGTTGGGGCCGGTACGCGGAATGCCGTCCGGCGTCATGGCCGGCGGGCTGCCGGCACGCGAGGCTCAATCCTCGCCGATGTCCTCGTTCCAGACTTCGGGATGGGCGGCGATGTAGCCGCCGAGCATGTCGATGCATTCCTGGCTGTGCAGGTCGATGACGTTGACCCCGTTCTCGCGCAGCCAGTCGATGCCGCCCTGGAAGGTGACCGACTCGCCCACCACCACGGTGCCGATGCCGAACTGGCGCACCAGGCCGCTGCAGTACCAGCACGGCGCCAGCGTGGTGACCATGATGGTGTCGCGGTAGGAGCGCTGGCGCCCGGCCTTGCGGAAGGCGTCGGTCTCGCCGTGCACGGAGGGATCGTTCTCCTGCACGCGGCGGTTGTGGCCGCAGCCGAGCAGGCGGCCATCGTTGTGGTACAGCGCCGCGCCGATCGGGATGCCGCCCTCGGCCAGGCCCTGGCGGGCCTCGGCGATGGCGGTCTGCAGCAGGGCGCGATAATCGGGTGTGGCGGACATGCGGGTTTCTCGACGGGGGGCTCTCATCTTGCGCAGTGCGGGCGGCGCTGTCATCCCCGCGGCTGCCGGCGACGGCGAGGCGGGGCGTCGGTCGGACGCGGTCATCATCGCCGCGCCGCCAGTCCGCGCTCGCGCATGCGGGCTCACGATGCCGCCGGCCGCAGCTGGAAATGCCCGAAGCCGGACGCAAGCCGCGTCGGATCGGGCACGTCGAAATCAGGCATGTCGAAATCGGTGGCGCCGGCGCGCAGTTGCTGCAGCGACCAGTCGCGCACGCCGGCCGCGTGCAACTGCGCGGCCAGCGCCTGCAGTTCCCGCGGCGGGAACAGCGTCGGCGCCCATGTGGTCCGGCACTCGTGGCGCACGCCGCTTTGCAGCAGCAGCTGCAGCGATGCCTGGACCCGGGCCGCGCTGCCCGGGCAGCGGGTAATGGCGTCGTAGCGGTACCAGGGCGCCTTGATGTCCAGGCCGACCCAGTCCAGCAGCGGCAACAGCTGCTGCAGCAGGCGCGGATACATGCCGCCGGTATGCAGCGCAACGAGGAAGCCGCGCCGCTTTATCTCGGCCACCGCCTCGTGCAGCCGCGGTTGCGCGGTCGGCTCGCCGCCGGAGAACACCACCGCATCGAGCAGGCCGCGGCGGCGGTCGAGGAACTCCAGCACCTGGTCGAAGCCGATCGCGCCCGGTGCGCGCGCCGGCAGCAGGTGCGGGTTGTGGCAGTAGCCGCAGCGCCATGGGCAGCCCTGCAGGAACAGCACCGCCGACAGCCGGCCGGGGAAGTCCAGGCTGCTCATCGGCACCATGCCGCCTATGCGGATCATGCCGCGCGCGCGGAGCTGCCCGGCTGCGGGTGCTCGACGAAGCAGCGGCGCTCGGCGTACTCGCCGCGCTTGCCGATGTTGAAGCTGGAGACGGGGCGGTGGTAGCCCATCACCCGGGTCCAGACCTCGCAGCGCTGGCGCTCGTCGTCGCGAAGGGTGATGGCGGAGGAAGCAGGGTCGTATTGCATGGGGGCACTCCTTGTGGAAGGCGCTCAGGCGACCGCGGCGGCGCGTTTGCGCTGCAGCAGTTCCTGGTCGCAACGGGGGCAGAACTCGTGCTCACCGGCCAGGTAGCCGTGTACCGGGCAGATCGAGAACGTCGGGGTGACGGTGAGGTAGGGCACGCGGAAGCGGGTCAGCGCGCGCCGCACCAGCTCGCGGCAGGCGCGGCCGCTGGACAGGCGCTCGGCCATGTACAGGTGCAGCACGGTGCCGCCGGTGTAGCGCGCCTGCAGCGTCTCCTGGTGCTCCAGCGCGGCGAACGGATCGTCGGTCCAGCCGGCCGGCAGCTGCGAGGAGTTGGTGTAGTAGGGCTGCTCGGGCGTGCCGGCCTGGAGGATGCCGGGCCAGCGCCGGCGGTCCTCGCGGGCGAAACGGTAGGTGGCGCCCTCGGCCGGGGTCGCTTCCAGGTTGTACAGGTGGCCGGTGTGCTCCTGGAACTGCTGCATGCGCTCGCGCACGTGGTCGAGCAGGCGCGCGGCGAAGGCGTGGCCCCAGGCGCTGGCGATGTCGTGGCGGTCGCCGCTGAAGTTGCGCAGCATCTCGTTGATGCCGTTCACGCCGAGCGTGGAGAAGTGGTTGCGCAGCGAGCCCAGGTAGCGCTTGGTGTACGGGAACAGGCCCTGGTCGATCAGCGACTGCACGGCCTGGCGCTTGAGCTCCAGGCTGCGCATGCCCAGCTCCAGCAGTTCGTCCAGGCGCGCCAGCAGCGCCGCCTCGTCGCCGCGGTGCAGGTAGCCCAGGCGCGCGCAATTGATCGTCACCACGCCGACGCTGCCGGTCTGCTCGGCGCTGCCGAACAGGCCGTTGCCGCGCTTGAGCAGCTCGCGCAGGTCCAGCTGCAGGCGGCAGCACATCGAGCGCACCATGCCCGGGTCGAGCTCGGAGTTGATGAAGTTCTGGAAGTACGGCAGGCCGTACTTGGCGGCCATCTCGAACAGCGCCTGCGCGTTCTCCGATTCCCACGGGAAGTCGGCGGTGATGTTGTAGGTCGGGATCGGGAAGGTGAACACCC
>JAFADB010000349.1 GCA_023425225.1 Pseudomonadota bacterium | reverse complement strand
CCGTCGCCGCGGGCGTTCTCCAGGAAACCGCAATGCCCGCCCCAGTGCGCCACCTGCAGGTGCGCGTGGGCCGGCAGCTGCCAGGCGCGGAAGTCGGTGAACGGGATCACCGGGTCGTCCTCGGCCATCAGGATGTCGGCCGGCACCTGCATCTGCGCCAGCCGCGCGCCGCCGATGGTGTAGCTGTCGAAGTACGCCTGCAGGCTGTCGTAGCCGGCGTGCTGCTCGGCCAGCCAGGCCATCAGCCCGCGCATGTCCAGCGCCAGCACGCGGTCGTCGTAGGCGAAGCGGTCGGGAAACAGCGCGCGCTTGCGGATCAGCGACTCACGCCACTTGCGGCGGAAGTACCAGTTGTAGAAGTGGGTGTCGTGTTCCATGTACTCCATGGTCGAGGCCGGATCGACCAGCGGGCACACCGCCGCCACCCGCTCCAGCGGCAGCCCCGCCGCCGGCGCGCGCAGCGCCAGCCGCAGCGCGAAGTTGCCGCCCAGCGAGTAGCCGGCCGCCAGCAGCCGTGGCGAGGGGAAGCGCCGCCACAGGTCCTGCGCGGCGTTGACCACTTCCTCGATGCGGTCGGAATGGAACAGGTCGACGTTGAGGTGGTAGGTGCCGCCGTGGTCGCGGAAGTTGAGCCGGAACACCTGGTAGCCCTGCCGCAGCATGCGCGCGGCGGTCATCAGCATGTAGTTGGACTGGCTGCTGCCCTCCCAGCCGTGCAGCAGCAATACGGTGCCGCGCGGTTCGCCGCGGCCGGCCGGCACGCTCAGCCAGCCCTGCAGGCGCACGCCGTCGCCGCCGTCGAGGATGTGCGTGGTGGTGGTGGCGCCGGTGGCGGCCAGCAGCAGCTCGCCGCGGCGGCGGCGGATCGGCCCCGAGCCCAGCACCGACTGCAGGTGCGGATTGCGCAGCCAGCGCGGCGGCGCGTAGTCGGAGGCGCTGAGCAGGGCGTCGGCCTGGGCGCCTTCACCGGTGTGTCCGATGTCGTACTCGCCGCCGTCCGCCTGCATGCCGTCGCTCCTTCAGCCGTTCATTCAGGAATTCATCGCCGCGACGATGCGCGCGCGGGAGATCTCGGCGATGCGCCGCCGGCCTTCGACGTCGTGCGCGCCGATCGGTTCGAGGAAGTGCACCTCGGCCCGCCGCGCCGGCTCGCCCAGCAGGCGCACGAAATTGCCGAAGAAGCTCTCGCCCGGGGCGAACGCCACCCGCGTCTGCGCGTCGCCGCGCTCGCCGTAGCGCAACGCCACCGGCTGCACGGGCGTGTCGGTCTCCACCGCGGCCTGGAAGATCCGCGCGTGGAACGGGCCGACTTCCTCGCCGCCGCGCGTGCGCCCCTCCGGGAACACGCCAACCGAGCGGCCGGCGCGCAGGCGCTGTGCCATCTCGTGCAGTACGCCGCCCAGCGACTCGGTGTTGCCGCGCTTGTGGAAGATGGTCTCCCCGCGCGCGGCCAGCCACCCCACCAGCGGCCATCCGGCGATCTCGGCCTTGGCCACGAAGCCCATCATGCGCTGGCTGTGCAGCATCGAGATGTCGACCCAGCTGACGTGGTTGGCCACGAACAGCGTCGCCCCCGGGTGCGGGGTGCCGATGCGCTGCAGGCGGAAGCCGAAGACGTGCATCAGCGTGCCCTGCCACCAGCGGATCATCCGGTAGGCCAGGGTCTCGTCGCCCACGCGGATCGCCCCGAGCGGGACGACCATGACGCACAGCAGGGTCGGCGGCAGGCCCAGCACGACGTGCAGCAGCAGCAGTGGCACCCGGTACAGATAGCGCAGGCCACGCAGCGCGCCGCCTTCGCGGCGCAGGGAGAGGGAGGAATCGCTCATGCGCACAAGGTACCGCAAAGCCACCGGGGGAGAGGTCGCCTATTGTGGCAGCAAGCCGGTGCGCCGGCGTGGGAAGCTGCGGTGCACGGCCGGCACGCCGGCGGCCGGCCTCAGCGCCGCGGCACCACCGCCAGCGTCAGCCGCGACACGCAGGTGCGCTGGCCCAGCTCGTTCTCGATGACGATGTCCCACACTTGGGTGCTGCGGCCGACATGCAGCGCCCGCGCGGTGCCGGTGACCAGGCCGTGGCGCACCGCGCGCAGGTGGTTGGCATTGATCTCCAGCCCCACGCAGACCTGGCTGTCGGCATCGACGCAGAGGTTGCCGGCCATGCTGCCCAGGGTCTCGGCCAGCACCACCGAGGCGCCGCCGTGCAGCAGCCCGAACGGCTGGCGGGTGCGCTCGTCGACCGGCATCGTGGCGCGCAGCCAGTCCTCGCCGGCGCCGGTGAAGACGATGCCGAGGTGGCCGAGCATGTTGCCGGTGGCCTGGGCGTTGAGTGCATCGAGCGAGACCGGTTGGCGGAAGGCCATGCGCAACTCCATGCTTGGGAAAAGGCGCAAGTCTAAGCGCCCGGCCGGGACCGCGACGCCGACGTGCCGATGCAAGCCTCAGGCCCTCCCTTGCGAAGCAGGGGAGGGCTGGGGAGGGGTGCCTTCGGCTGCCGCCATTGCCTGCAATCAACAGTCGGAGCAACTGCCCCCCTTCCCCCCCCCTGCGCTGCGCAAGGAAGGGGGTAACAGCGCGGGGCGTTCCCGCGGCCTACAGGATCGGCACCAGCCCGGCGCCGAAGGCGATGAGCATGCGCACCAGCAGCCACTTCGGGCCGACGTCGACCTCGGGGAAGTCGCCGACGGCGACATAGCAGTGCTGGAACTGCGGATCGCTGCGGCGCAGCGGGAACGGGCAGTCCGGCCCGGGCTGGAACTGGTAGTTGGTGGCATAGCGCCACGGCCAGAAATCCAGCACCGGCAACGCCTCGGAGGCCTTGCCGACGCTGTAGTTCAGCCCCGACAGCACCACCGGCTTCTGCCGCGGCGCCACCGTCCAGGAGTTGTCCGGGTCGATGTCGCGGCGGATGCTCTCGGCCAGTTCGCGGGCGAAGGCGGGGTCGTCGATGACCACCGCGCCCTCGGTGTTGTAGTTCTCGCTGCGCGGGTCGAAGTTGTGGGTACCGATCACCCCGTAGCGCCCGTCCACCACCAGCGACTTGGCATGCAGGCCCATGCGCGCGCCCTGGCGGGTGACCGGCAGCGGGCGGTTGGCCGGCCGCGTGCTCAGGAACGAGGGCCGGGTCTCGGTGCGCAGCAGGCGCCGGTCGACCCGGTTGCTGTCGTCGCGCTGCGGTCGGCGCGGGCCGTCGCTGCCGCTGCCGCGGGCATTGCTGCCGGCGGCGCTGCCACCGATCAGGCGGTTGCGCCGCGGCCCCGGCACGGCTGCCGTGCCCTCGTCCTGCGGCGCGGGCAGCAGGTTGGCGTAGTCCACCGGCGCGTCCAGCGGGAACGGCTTGTACTCGAAGATGTCGAAGCCCAGCTCGCGCAGGTTGCGGCGCTTGTACTTGTAGGACAGCGCATAGACGATCGGGTTGTCGGTGGCCGCCAGGCTGTTGGTGGACACCACCACGCGCGGCGGCTGCGCCAGCTGGCGCAGCTGGCGGAAGATCGCCTGCGCCGGCCTGGACAGCACCAGGTAGGGCGTCTGCAGCATCACCTCCTGGCGCGCGGCGGCGATCAGCTCGTCCAGCTCGGGCACGGAGGGAATCGCCTCCTCCGGCTGTTCGCGGCGGTGCTTCTGCGGCAGGTCGGCGACATAGCTGACCCGGCGCACCGGCAGCGCGGTGCGCACGAAGGCCTCCTCGACGAACGCGGCGTCGGCGGCCTCGGCGGCCACCCGCTCGACCCGTTCCGGGCGTCGCGGCTGCGACGGCGGCATCGCCGGCACGCCTTCGCGCAGCAGCGTGCGGCCGACGTCGTTGAGCCGTTCCACCGGCACGCTGCGGCGCGCCACCCAGAACGCGTCGAAGTTGGCGGCCATGTCGCGCACCACCGGGCCGGCGACCATCACGTCGCGGTCGCGGAAGTTGTACTCGCTGTCCCAGTCGTAATAGTCGTCCTGGTAGTTGCGCCCGCCGACGATGCCGACCGCGTCGTCCACCACCAGCAGCTTGTTGTGCATGCGCTGGTTGAAGCGGCGGAAGCAGCACAGCACGCTGGCGGCGTAGTCGAAGTAGTTGAGCTTGGCCTTGCCGAAGGTGGGGTTGTAGATGCGCAGGGCGAAGTTCTGGTGGGCGCCGGCCAGCGCGCCGAGGATCTGCAGGTCGGAGATGGCCGAGAGCTGGTCGATCAGCACCCGCACCCTGACCCCGCGCCGGGCCGCGTCGAGCAGCGCGTCGAGCACCAGCCGCGCGCTGTCGTCCTTGTCGAAGATATAGGTCTGCAGGTCGATGCTGCGGCTGGCGCTGTGGATCAGGTTCAGCCGCGCCACCAGCGATTCCTCGCCCTCGTCGAGCAGGGTGGCGTAGTGCCGCGGCGCCTGCGCGGTCGACTCGCTGAACGCCTGTCCGGCCAGCGTGCGCAGCGGCGAGCGCAGCGCGCAGCGGTCGGCCTGTGTGCAGTCCACGTGGGTATCGCGCGCGGCGGCGGCGATGGCGGCGGCGCGGTCGCGCTGGACCGGCGACAGGCTGGTGCAGCCGCCGGCCAGCAGCATGAGCGCGGCCAGCAGCACGGTGGCGACCGGCCGCGGCAGTACGGCGGCGGACCTCATGAGGACGGCACGGCGGCCAGGCGCGCACGCAGGATGAAGGTCACCCGATCGCTCACGGCCACTTGCCAGCTGTCCATCCCATACCTTCCACGCAACACCGTACCGCGACTGATCACGTCGCAATCATACCCGGGGCGGTCGCAGCCGGCCGGCATCAGCGTGAGCGTCTCGACGCGGCTGACCCCGCGCAGGGTCAGCGTGCCGACCAGGCTGCCGCCACTGGCCAGCAGCGCCGGATCGTAGGGATCGGACAGGAACTCGACCTGCGGGAAATGCGCGGCGTCGAAGAAGTCCTCGCTGCGCATCCACTGCGTGTGCCGCGGCCGGCCGGGGATCTCGACCTGGGCGGTGTACATGACCAGGTGGACCCGGTGGCGGCCGTCGGGCAGCACCTCGATGGTACCGTCGAAGCGCGGGAACAGTCCCTCCACGCGCTGGCCGAAACGGGTGCGTATCTCGAAGCCGAAGCGCGACTGCGCCGGGTCGAACGGCAGCACCTGCACCTGCTGGGCCCAGGCCGCGCCGCTGCATGCCAGCAGCGCCCAGCCGCACAGCAGCCGCCACCGCGACATTGCGTCAGGGCCACCAGAACGCGGTCAGGCGGGCCACGCCCGGTTCGATCGTCGCCTCCAGCGGCAGCGCCAGCAGCGCCACCGACGCGGTCGGCATGCCGCGGTAATCGCTGCTGTGGCCGCTGTGCATCAGCGCCGCCAGCCGTTCAAGGCCCGGGTTGTGGCCGACCACCAGCAGCCGCTCGACCTCGCGGTGCTCGTCGACCAGCGCGGCCAGCGCGCCGGCGGTGGCTTCGTAGATGCGCTCCTCCAGCCGCTGCTCCAGGTAGCCGGTCACGCCCATGACCGCTTCCAGGGTCTCGCGCGCGCGCCGTGCCGGCGAGCACAGCGCCCGGTCCGGGACCAGCCGCTGTTCGCGCAGCCAGTTGCCGGCCGCCTCGGCCTCGGCCATGCCGTGCGGCGACAGCGGCCGGTCGAAGTCGGCCTGCCCGGTGTCGGCCGGTTCGGCGTGGGCGTGGCGGAGCAGGATCAGTTCACGCATGGCGGATTCCCGGTCGGGCGGAATGGAACGAACCTGCCGTCGCGGCGGCAGGCGGTTGCGAACGCGGAACGTTCATGGCTCAGGCCTGTCCCAGCCAGCGCAGCAGCGGCAGCCAGTCCTGCTGGTGCTCGCGCACGTGCGCGGAGTGGTAGTCGAACAGGCTGCGCCCCAGGCCGACCAGCACCACGTAGGCCTGGGTGTCGCGCAGCTGCGCCACCACCGGGTACGGCCAGGCCGAGAGCATCTGCAGCGCCTGCTGCGAGGTCTGCGTCCACGGCTTGAAGCGGTTGATCACCAGCCCCACCGGCAGCTTGCGCTGGTGCACCCGCGGCACCTGCGCCAGCGAGTTGAGGAAGCCGACGATGGCCTCGATGTCCAGCGCCGAGGGCAGCACCGGCACCACCACCGCGTCGGCCTGGTCGAGGAAGTGCTTCAGGTCCTCGGCCATCGATCCGGCGGCGGCATCGACGATCACCGTGTCGGTCCCGGCCGGGACCTTGTCGCCGAGCTTGCGCTTGCGGCTCACGTCCAGCGGCAGCACCGCGCTGTCCAGTCCGGCGCGCCGTTCGGCCCAGCGCAGCGACGAGCCCTGCGGATCGGCATCGGCCAGCACCGTGCGCTGGCCGGACAAGGCCGCCTGCGCGGCAAGGTGGGTCGCCACCGTGGTCTTGCCGACGCCGCCCTTGGAACCGGCCACCAGGATCGTCTTCATGCACGCCTCGTTCGCGGGAGAACCTGGCCGCAGGGTACCGCGCGTCGTGCATGCGCGTGTAGGGGTGGCGTCAAGGCGTCCGGGGGCCGGCGCCATGCGGCGGGACCGCGGTGCGGCGGCCGGGGCTGCGGGACCCTGCGGCGGGCCTCCCCGGGCGCGCGCCACGGAGTCCACGGGCGCTCGCCGCACCGGGTCCGCCACGCGATGCCGGGCCCATGGACCCGGCCAGCGCGAGCACCGCCGGCGGTCCCGGGCCAATGCCGGCGTGCATGCCCCGGCGCCGCTGCGCGCCGGAGCATGGGTCCGGCCTTTCGTCCCGCCGCGATCAGCCCGGCAGCAGGCGCAACAGCCACAGCCAGGCCGGCAGCGTGAGCAGCGACAGCAGGATGCTGTAGCCGACCATCGCCGCGGCCAGCCGCGGCGCCAGCCGGTGGGCGATGGCCAGCGCGGCGGCGGTGATCATGGTGGGCATGGCCGATTCGAGCACGTTGACCCGCAGCACGTCGCCGCGCAGGCCGAAGGCCAGCGACAGCCCCAGCGCCAGCGCCGGCAGCACCAGCAGCTTCAGCGCCAGGCCCGCGGCCAGCGGCCGCAGCTCGGCCAGCGGGATGCGCAGCTGCAGCGACAGGCCCACCGAGAGCATCACCAGCGGCAGCATGGCATCGGACAGGCTCTTGAGCCCGGCACCGATCCAGTGCGGCGGCTGCGCCGGCATCAGCGTGGCGGCGAACACCAGCGCCCACAGCGGCGGGAAGCGGGCGATGCGGGTGGCGATCTGCGCCGCCGACGGCGTGCTGTCGCCGCTGTAGCGCGCCAGGATGTAGATGCCGTAGGTGGACAACATCAGGAAGGTGCCGAACTGGTCGTAGACCACCGCGTACGGCAGCGCGGCATCGCCGAGCAGCGCGCGCACCATCGGGAAGCCGATGAAGCTGGAGTTGGTCAGCACCACGCACATCAGCAGCGCGGCGTGCTCGTCGCGGCGCAGGTCCAGCCAGCGCGTGGTCAGCGCGACCAGCCCGGTGGCCACCGCGCCCAGCAGCCACGGGGTGGCGATCAACCCGGCCAGCGAGGCATCCACGTGCAGCTGCGGCACGTAGGTCAGCACCGCCGCCGGCAGGCAGATGTACAGGACGATGCGGTTGAGCGTGTCGGCGGCGTTCTCGGGCAGCGCGCGGGTACGCGCGAACAGCATGCCCAGCGCCAGCATGGCGAGGATCAGTGCAAACGCTTCGAAGGCCATCGCTGGGTCGGGTCAGCTGCCGCGGGGCCGCTCAGGATCGCATAACGCGCACCGCTCGCCCCGTGGCCGGGGCATGGGCCGCGCTCAGGGCCAGGCGGGCGGGTTGGCGGCGTAGGCGGCCAGCACCTCGGCCAGCGTGGCCCGTTCGGCCTCGCTCCACTCCGGCAGCAGCTGCGGGAAGTTGGCCGAATCGCCCCAGCGGTCGGGCCAGGTGCGCACCGCCGCCGCATACCAGACCACCGCCTCGGAGGTGCGGCCGGCGCTCCACAGCCCCAGCGCCAGCGTCGGCGGCAGCCACTGCGGCGCCGACGGGCGGCCCTCGGCCAGCTGCGACCATTGCCCGACCGCGGCCTGCGCATCGCCGGCGCGGTACAGGTCCCAGCCGTAGTTCCACGCCACCGTGCGCCGCAACGGGCTGTTGCCGGCCAGGTTGCCGAGCGCGGCCTGGTAGAGCTGCTCGCCCAGTTCGCGGCGGTCGCCGGCAAAGGCCACGTGCGCCAGTTGCGCGCGCGCGTCGCTGGCCTGCGGGTTGCGCTGGATCGCCGCGGTCAGGCGGTCGACCAGGGCGTCGCCCTGCGCATTCACCGCCACCACCGCGCGGGTCGTGGCGCGGTCCTCGTCGAAATAGAATTCCTTGGGTGCCGGCAGGCTCTGCGCCTGCGCCGCCGCCGATGCGAGCAGGCCTGCCAGGACCAGGCTGCCGAGCCATGTGTTGTTGAACATCCGTGCCTTCCCCTGAGTACGACCGTCACGCGCCCCTCCCCGAATCCTAACCGCAGGGGGCGCCGAGGGCGAGCGCGGCACGGGCGCGGCGGACCCGGCTGCTACACTTTTCGCCATCGCCGCGGCGTTTTCCCGCGCCTTGCCAGCCGTCCACGCCAGGCCAGCCCATGCCCAGTACCGCCGAACTCACATCGCCTTCGTCCGCCAATGATCCGGCCCTGGAACTGCGCGATGCCGACTACACGCTGGAGCACAAGTACACCCGCACCGACGGCCGCATCTACCTGACCGGCGTGCAGGCGCTGGTGCGGCTGCCGCTGATGCAGCAGCTGCGCGACCGCGCCGCCGGGCTGGACACCGCCGGCTTCGTCAGCGGCTACCGCGGCAGCCCGCTGGGCGGCCTGGACCTGGAGCTGTGGCGGGCGAAGAAGCACCTGGACGCGGCCAACGTGACCTTCGTGCCCGGCCTCAACGAGGACCTGGCCGCGACCATGGTGTGGGGCAACCAGCAGGTCAACCTGTTCCCCGGCGCGCGCGTGGATGGCGTGTACTCGATGTGGTACGGCAAGGGCCCGGGCGTGGACCGCAGCGGCGACGTGTTCAAGCACGGCAACGCCGCCGGCAGCTCGCGCCACGGCGGCGTGCTGGCGCTGGCCGCCGACGACCACGCCTGCCGCAGCTCGACGCTGCCGCACGGCAGCGAGGAGGAGTTCGTCAGCGCGATGATGCCCATCCTCAACCCCTGCGGGGTGCAGGACGTGCTCGACCTGGGCTTGCTCGGCTGGGCGATGAGCCGCTACACCGGGCGCTGGATCGGCTTCAAGACGATCGCCGAGACGGTGGAATCCTCGGCCTCGGTGGACGTGGACCCGTTCGCGCGCAGCATCGTCATTCCCGAAGATTTCGAGCTGCCGCCGGGCGGGCTCAACATCCGCTGGCCGGACCCGCCGCTGGACCAGGAGATGCGCCTGCACCGCTACGCGGTGGGCGCGGCGCAGGCGTTCGCGCGCGCCAACGGCATCGACCGCGTGGTGCTCGATTCGCCGCGCGCGCGGCTGGGCATCGTCACCACCGGCAAGAGCTACCTGGACGTGCTGCAGGCGCTGGAATACCTGGGCCTGGACGCGGCCGCCTGCGCCGATATCGGCATCCGCGTGTACAAGGTCGGCATGACCTGGCCGCTGGAGCCGCAGGGCATCGCCGCGTTCGCGCGCGGGCTCGAGGACATCGTGGTGGTGGAGGAGAAGAAGGCCTTCGTCGAGCGGCAGATGAAGGAGCAGTTCTACAACTGGCCGACGGCCTGGGGCGCGCGGCCGAGCATCGTCGGCAAGTACGACGAGGCCGGCGAGTGGATCCTGCCGTCCACCGGCGAGCTGACCCCGGCCACCATCTCCGGCGTCATCGGCCGGCGCATCCTGCGCCTGCTGCGGTCGAGCGCGACCGGCACCGGCTCGATCGAGCAGCGGCTGCGCTGGATGGACGAGAAGGAAGCGGAGATGGCCCGTCCTCGTGCCATGTTTCCGCGCGTGCCGCACTACTGCTCCGGCTGCCCGCACAACACCTCCACGGTGGTGCCGGACGGCAGCCGCGCGATGGCCGGCATCGGCTGCCACTACATGGTCACCTGGATGGGCCGCCACACCGACACCTTCACCCACATGGGCGGCGAAGGCGTGCCGTGGTCCGGGCAGGCGCCGTTCACCGACACGCCGCACGTGTTCCAGAACCTGGGCGACGGCACCTACTTCCACAGCGGCTCGCTGGCGATCCGCCAGTCGATCGCCACCGGCGTCAACATCACCTACAAGATCCTCTACAACGACGCGGTGGCGATGACCGGCGGCCAGCCGGTGGACGGCACCCTGTCCGTGCCCGACATCGCCCGGCAGATGCGTGCCGAAGGCGTGCGGGTGATCGCGCTGGTGTCCGACGACATCGGCAAGTGGCAGGCCCGCCGCGGCGAGTTCCCCGACGGGGTGGACTTCCACGACCGCCGCGAGCTGGACGCGGTGCAGAAGCGCCTGCGCGAGGTCAAGGGCACCTCCATCCTGATCTACGAGCAGACCTGCGCCACCGAGAAGCGGCGCCGGCGCAAGCGCGGCAAGCTCGAGGACCCGGCCAAGCGGGTGATGATCAACACGCTGGTGTGCGAAGGCTGCGGCGACTGCGGGGCCAAGAGCTTCTGCGTGTCGGTGCTGCCGAAGGAGACCGAGTTCGGCCGCAAGCGCGAGATCGACCAGTCCGCCTGCAACAAGGATTTCTCCTGCGTGGAGGGCTTCTGCCCCAGCTTCGTCACCGTGCACGGCGGCACCCCGCGCAAGG
The DNA here is from genome assembly GCA_023425225.1 of Pseudomonadota bacterium. Lineage (GTDB taxonomy): Bacteria > Pseudomonadota > Gammaproteobacteria > Xanthomonadales > Xanthomonadaceae > MMGLT7. The sequence continues at coordinate 15,600 of JAFADB010000349.1, read as the reverse complement.
GCCGCCGTGCCGACGCCGCCGCGCTGCTGGACGCGCTGCCGGCGCCGGTGTTCCGCAGCGACCTGTCGCAGCCGTGGAACATCCTGATCACCGGCGTCGGCGGCACCGGCGTGGTCACCATCGGCGCGCTGCTGGGCATGGCCGGTCACCTGGAGGGCAAGGGCGCGACCGTGCTCGACCAGACCGGGCTGGCGCAGAAGGGCGGCGCGGTCACCACCCACGTCCGCCTGGCGCGCGCGCCCGGCGACATCCACGCCGTGCGCATCGCCGCCGGCGAAGCCGACGTGGTGCTGGGCTGCGACATGGTGGTGGTCAACGACTACTGGGCGCTGTCCAAGGTGCGGCCCGAGCGCTCGCAGGTGATCCTCAACACCTACGAGGCGATGCCCGGCACCTTCACCACGCACCCGGACATGCGCTTCCCGGCCGCCGAGATCGTCGCCGGCGTGCGCCTGGCACTGGGCGGGCGCGAGCCGCTGCTGCTGGACGCCACCCAGCTGGCGACCGCGCTGCTCGGCGACGCCATCGCCAGCAACCTGTTCATGCTCGGCCATGCCTGGCAGCTGGGGCTGGTGCCGGTGTCGCTGCAGGCGCTGATGCGCGCCATCGAGCTCAACGGCGCGGCGGTGGCGATGAACCAGCAGGCCTTCGCCTGGGGCCGGCTGGCGGCGGTGGACGCGGACGCAGTACGCCGTGCCGCCGGCCTGCCGGTCAATCCGCCGACCGCGGCCGAGCGCACCCCGCACGCACTGCTCGAGCTGCCGCCGGAACAGTGGGAAGGCAACACCGCCGGCGCCCCGGCGGCACCGCGCGACCCGGCCGACGCGCCGGAGCTGCGCGGCCTGCCACAGCACGGCGGCGACGCGACGCCGCTGCCGCTGGACGACGCGCGCCTGTCGCGCTCGCTGGACGAGGCGATCGAACGCCGCCGCGCCTTCCTGGTCGATTACCAGAACGCCGCCTACGCGCGCCGCTACACCGAACTGGTCGCCCGTGTGCGCGAGGTCGAGCGCGCGCGCGTGCCCGGCTCCGACGCCCTGGCCGAGTCGGTGGCGCGCGGCTGGTTCAAGCTGCTGGCCTACAAGGACGAGTACGAGGTGGCGCGGCTGTACAGCAGCGGCGAGTTCCGCCGCCGGCTGGAACAGCAGTTCCAGGGCGACTACACGCTGCACGTGCACCTGGCCCCGCCGCTGCTGGCGAGGAAGGATGCGCAGGGCCGGCTGCTCAAGCGCGAGTACGGCCCGTGGATGTTCACCGCGTTCAGGCTGCTGGCCAAGCTGAAGTTCCTGCGCGGCAGCGCGCTGGACGTGTTCGGCCACACCGCCGAGCGCCGCCAGGAGCGCCAGCTGATCGCCGACTACGCGCGCACCGTCGACGAACTGCTGGACGGGCTCGACGCCGACAACCTGTCGCTGGCGGTGGAGATCGCCGCGCTGCCCGAGCACATGCGCGGCTACGGCCACGTCAAGGAAGCGGCGGTGCATGCGGCGCGCGAGCGCGAGCGCGTGCTGCTGGCGCAGTGGCGCAATCCCAGGGCGCTGCACATCGTGCAGGCGGCCTGAGGGCTCCGCGCGGCCGCTTCCTTCGCCGATTGCAGCATTCCACGTAATCCCTTTCTCCCGCGTGCGGGGCCACGGCCCCCTTTTGGGGGGAAGGGGACGCGCAGCGCCGGATGGGGGGAGCTTTTGCTTCTGCTTTCCCATGCTGCAGGCAGCCCCCATCCGCCCTTCGGGCACCTTCCCCCGCAAGCGGGAGAAGGGAACGGCCTGTGATGGCTTGCGATGGCCAGTCGGACCCGTCCGGGAACCGACACGCCCCGTACGGCCGCGCAATTCACGTACTCCACGTCCTCCATCCAACGCTTTCACGCTCCTGCCACGCCTGCTGCCAACACGCTTCACGGCACTGCGTGACAGACCGGCGATGCATGCAGCGACCCGGACATCGGCGCCGCGAGGAACGAGGATGGTGACAGAGCAGGATTTCGCGGTGCTGCTGCGCGTGGTCGCGGCGATGGTGCTGGGCGGCGTGCTCGGCGTGGAGCGCGAGCTGGGCCGGCATGCCGCCGGGCTGCGCACGCACATGCTGATCGCCGGGGCCGCGGCGCTGATCGTCGGCCTGGGCGATGCGGTGGCCGAGCACTTCACCACCGAGCGCTACCGCTCGTTGCTGCAGGTCGACCCGATCCGCCTGATCGAGGCGGTGATCGCCTGCGTCGGCTTCGTCGCCGCCGGCACCATCCTTTCGCGCGGCAACCGCGTCACCGGCCTGACCACCGCCAGCTCGCTGGTGATGGCCGCGGCGATCGGCATCGCCTGCGGCATCGGCGCCTATGCCATCGCCATCGGCGTGTCGCTGCTTTGCGTGGTCGTGCTGGCGATGTTCCGGCGCTTCGAACGCCGGATCGGCGGCTGAGCGGGAACCGCATCGCCGGTGGCCGCGGCGTCAGCGGCGACGGGCATCACCGGCAAACCCCATCGCGACCGTCGCCGCGCCCACGCCGACGCTCGTCGCTCAGCGCGACAGGTCGATCGCGCACAGCGCGCGGCCGTCGCCGTCGTCGCGCAGCTCGCGGATGGTGTCCAGTCCGGCCTCGCGCGCCATCGCCAGCTTGCCGGCCGGGCAGTCGAAGGTCAGCGGGCCGCGCGCCTTGACCGGGGCGAAGCGCCACGGCGTGGGCTCCAGGTCGGCGGCGGTGATCGTGCCCTTGCGCTGCAGCCAGGCGGCGAGGATCTCGCGGTTGCCGTCGGGCGCGGCCAGCACGATGTTGCTGCCGTCCAGCCCCGGGAACTCGCCGCCGCCGTTGGCGCGGTAGTTGTTGGTGGCCACCACGAACGGCTGCCGCGGATCGACCGGCCGTCCCTGCCAGGTCAGCGAGACGATGCGCTGGCCGACCGGACGGGTGACGTCGATGGTGTAGGCGATGCCGCCCTGGATCTGGTCGACGTTGTAGCCGACGTAGCGGCTGTTGATCAGCGCCTGCTCGCCGGCCTTGTCCGGATCGATGCGGTTGTAGCGCTCGGCCGAGCGTTCCAGCCATGCCTTCAGCCCGGCGCCGTCGATCTTCACCGCCGCCAGCGTGTTGGGATAGAAGTACAGGTCGGCGGCGCTGCGCAGGGTCAGCGTGCCGGCCGGCACGTCGGTGTAGTCGTCGTTGCCGCCGAAGCCGGTGCGGAACGGCGCGGCCGCCGACAGCACCGGCACGTCGGCCAGTTCCGGGTGCAGGCGCGGCAGTTCCTCGCGCACGTAGTCGCGCTGGGCGGCGTTGACTACCGCCAGCGCCGAACTGTTGCCCTCGTCGACGAAATAGCTGGTGAAGTGCACCTGGCTGCGGCCGATCGGCGTGTCGACGTAGGCCAGCGCGGCCTGGTGCGCCTGCGCCACCAGCGGCGCGATCGCCGGGTCCGCCGGCACGCACTGGTCCTTGCCGCTGCAGATCGGCCGTACCTCGCTGTGGCTGGCCTGCTTGTCCACCACCCAGCGCCCGCCTTCGCGCTTGAGCGACAGCTTGATCACGCCCAGGTCCTTGCCGAAGAAGCCGCCCATCACCGCCGGCACGCCGCGCACGAAGCCGCGCTCGGCATCGACCTCGGCCATGCCCTGGTAGCGCGGGCCGGGGAACTCGGCATGCGAATGGCCCAGCAGCAGTGCGTCGATCCCCGGCACGCCGGCCAGGTGCCAGCCGGCGTTCTCCATGTCCTCGGTGTAATCGGCGGTGTTGAGCCCGCCGTGCAGGATCGCCACCACCAGGTCCGGGTGCTGCGCCTGCAGTTCTGGCAGGTAGCGCCGCGCCGCCTCGACCACGCCGGTGACGGTGACCTTGCCCTCCAGGTTCTGCTTGTCCCACTGCATGATCGGCGGCGGGGTGAAGCCGATGATGCCCACCCGCAGCGGCACCTGGCGGCTGCGGCCGTCGGCATCGGTCACGGTGATGGGCTTCTCGACGATGGTCCACGGCTGGAAGATCGGCGCCCCGTCGCGCGCGCTGAAGACGTTGCTCAGCACCAGCGGGAAGGCCGGCCCGGCGCAGCGCTCGCTGCGGCCGCCGTCCACGTTCATCGGCGTGCCGGTCACCTGCGACAGGAAGCCCAGGCCGTAGTTGAACTCGTGGTTGCCGGCGGTGGCGCCGTCGTAGTCCATCGCGTCCATCGCCGCGTAGATGCCCAGCTTCTCGTCGCAGCCCACCGGCTTCACCTTGGCCTGGTAGTCCGCCAGCACGCTGCCCTGGATGGTGTCGCCGCTGTCGAACAGGAAGCTGTTGGGGAATTCGGCGCGCGCGCGGCGGATCAGCGTGGCCACGCGCTCGTAGCCGACCGAGGTGTCCTCGCGCTGCTTGTAGTAGTCGTAGCTGAGGACGTTGGCGTGCACGTCGGTGGTTTCCAGGATCGCCACCTGCGCCTGGGCGCCGTCGGCCAGCGCCGCCGCGTGGCGGCCGCCACCGCCGCTGGCACAGCCGGCCAGCAGCGCGGCCAGGACGAGGGAAACGGGCGCAGGACGCAGGAATCGCAGGGACATGGCAGGCAATGCTCGGGAAACAAGCCGCGCACGTTAGCAGATGGCCCATGGCTGCTGTCACCTTTCCATGGCGGCCGCGCGGCGTTGCGCTCACGTGCAGGCGACGCGGCCGGCGGCAGCATGGGGTCACGCCCGTGTCCCCCATGCATCACGTCCCACGCGCAGGAGTCCGTTCGTGCCCGCAACACCGGCTTCCACGTCCGCCGCGCCCGGCAACGCCGCCCCGACCGGCGGCAGGCGCGCCACCGATACGTTCTCCACCGACCTGCCGGCGCGGCTGGATCGCCTGCCGTGGACGCGCTTCCACACCCTGCTGGTGGTCGCGCTGGGCATCACCTGGCTGCTGGACGGGCTGGAGGTGACGCTGGCCGGCTCGATCGCCGGCGCGCTCAAGGACAGCCCGGTGCTGCACATGAGCAATGCCGAGGTCGGGCTGGCCGGCGGCACCTACATCGCCGGCGCGGTGCTGGGCGCGCTGTACTTCGGCTGGCTGGCCGACCGGCTGGGCCGGCGCAAGCTGTTCTTCATCACCCTGGCGGTGTACATCGGCGCCACCGCGCTGACCGCGCTGTCGTGGAACCTGTGGAGCTTCCTGCTGTTCCGTTTCCTCACCGGCGCCGGCATCGGCGGCGAGTACTCGGCCATCAACTCCACCATCCAGGAGTTCACCCCGGCGCGCTACCGCGGCCGCGTGGACCTGGCGATCAACGGCACCTTCTGGCTCGGCGCCGCGCTCGGTGCGCTCGGCTCGGTGGTGCTGCTGGACCCGCAGCTGATAGACCCGGAACTGGGCTGGCGGCTGTGCTTCGGCATCGGCGCCGCGCTGGGGCTGGTGATCCTGCTGATGCGGCTTTGGATCCCCGAGAGCCCGCGCTGGCTGCTGATCCACGGCCGCCCGCAGGAGGCCACGCGCATCGTCGAGGACATCGAGCGGCACATCCGCCACATCGTGCACACGCTGCCGCCGCTGCGCGAGCACCACTGGCTGCGGCTGCACGTGCGCACGCACACCTCGCTGGGCGATGCCATCGCCACGCTGTTCCACCGCTACCGCCGCCGCTCGCTGGTGGGGCTGTCGCTGCTGACCGCGCAGGCGTTCTTCTACAACGCGATCTTCTTCACCTACGCGCTGGTGCTGATCGACTTCTACGGCATCGCCAGCGACCGCATCGGCTGGTACATCCTGCCGTTCGCGCTGGGCAACTTCTGCGGCCCGCTGCTGCTGGGCCCGCTGTTCGACCGCATCGGCCGCAAGCCGATGATCGCCGGCACCTACATCCTCTCCGGCGTGCTGCTGGCGCTGAGCGGCTGGCTGTTCCGCGAGGGCGTGTTCGACGCCACCGGGCAGACGGTGGCATGGATGGTGATCTTCTTCTTCGCCTCGGCCGCGGCCAGCTCGGCCTACCTCACCGTGGCCGAGACCTTCCCGCTGGAGATCCGCGCGCTGGCGATCGCGGTGTTCTACGCCTTCGGCACCGGGCTGGGCGGGATCAGCGGGCCGCTGCTGTTCGGCGCGCTGATCGAGACCGCCAGCCGCGACAACGTCGCCATCGGCTACCTGATCGGCGCGACGCTGATGGTGGCGGCCGGCATCGTCCAGGCGGTCTGGGGCGTGGCCGCCGAACGCAAGTCGCTGGAGCAGGTGGCCGCACCGCTGTCGCAGGCGCGGGACGACTGAGTCGGCGTTACGCTCAGGGCCGGCCGTCGGATGCGGGCCGCGCATCGCCCCATTGCAGCAGCGCATCCAGTGCCGGGCAACGCCTGTCCCCACTCGCTGAGGCGATACTCCACCTTGGGCGGTACCTGCGGGTACAGCGTACGGACCACCAGTCCATCGGATTCGAGCTGACGCAGCTGCTGCGCCAGCATCTTCGGCGAGATGCCGGGCACCAGGCGCTCCAGGTCCGAGTAGCGCCGCACCTGGCCGCCGAACAGGTGGAACAACAGGGTCAACTTCCAGCGGCCTTCGAGCAGGCCGATGGCGGATTCCACCCCGGCGGCCGCGCTCTCGGCGGTATGTGCCTTTCCCATCGGTAAGTGCCTTACCTTTCCGTGCGTTCTTGTGCGGCATCGGCTGCTCCGCGAATCATGGCACAGCCACCAACGCACGAGACCCTCGATGAAACCCGACCTGCCCGAAGCCGCAGCGGCCTTCTTCGCCGCCGCCAATACCGGCGATGCCACACCGCTGCTGCCCTACCTGGTACCCGAAGCCATCGCGCAGGACGAAGGCCACGTCCATCGCGGCGCGCAAGCCATCGCCGCGTGGCTGCAAAAGGCCCAGTCCACCACGCCGTACCGGGCCGAACCACTGTCCATCGCGGTCGAGGACGGACACGTACGCGTGCTTGCCCGGATCGTCGGCGACTTCCCGCAGAGCCCGATCGAGCTGCAGCACGACTTCCACTTGGTCGACGGCCGCATCGTCGCGCTGGCGATCGGCTGATGGCCATGCCGTTGCAGCTGGAAGGCCGACGCGTGCTGGTGACGGCCGGTACCCGCGGCATCGACGGCGCGGTGACCACGCTGCTGCACGAGCAGGGCACGCCACCACACCCCTCTCCGCGCGCCGCGACCCTCACCGGTACCGAGATCGTCATCGATGGCGGCACCGTGCCCACCGCCTGAGACAGTCCGACCCGCGGGCCTTGCTGCACGGCATCAACACCGCGGGATGGACAATCCCACGCCGATTCCACCCGCCCTGCGTTACCGTGCCGCACTTCATCCGCACGTACGAGGCCGCGTGGACGCCATCCTCACCATCCGCAAACTGGTCAAGACCTACGCCTCGGGGCTGCAGGCGCTCAAGGGCGTGGACCTGCAGATCCGCCGCGGCGAGATCTTCGCCCTGCTCGGCCCCAACGGCGCCGGCAAGACCACCCTGATCGGCATCGTCTGCGGGCTGGTCAAGCCGACCTCGGGCAGCGTCGAGGTCGACGGCCACGACGCCCTGGTCGACTACCGCGCCGTGCGCAGCCGCATCGGCCTGGTGCCGCAGGAGCTGTCCACCGATGCGTTCGAGACGGTGTGGGCGACGCTGCGCTTCAGCCGCGGGCTGTTCGGCAAGGCGCCCGACCCGGCGCACCTGGAGCGGGTGCTGCGTGCGCTGTCGCTGTGGGACAAGAAGGACAGCAAGATCCTCGCCCTGTCCGGCGGCATGAAGCGCCGCGTGCTGATCGCCAAGGCGCTGGCGCACGAGCCGGACATCCTGTTCCTGGACGAGCCCACCGCCGGCGTGGACGTGGAGCTGCGCCACGACATGTGGCAGCTGGTGCGGCAGCTGCGCGAGCGCGGCACCACCATCATCCTGACCACGCACTACATCGAGGAGGCCGAGCAGATGGCCGACCGCGTCGGCGTGATCGACCGCGGCGAGCTGGTGCTGGTGGAGGACACGCGCACGCTGATGCGCAAGCTCGGCAAGAAGACGCTCACCCTCGCCCTGCAGGCGCCGCTGCAGCGGCTGCCCGAGGGCCTGGACGAGGACGGGCTGGAACTGGCCGACGAAGGCCGCGCGCTGGTCTACACCTACGACAGCCAGGGCGAGGAGACCGGCATCGCCGATCTGCTGCGCCGGCTGCAGGCCCGCGGCATCGACTTCAAGGACCTGCGTTCGCGCGAGAGTTCGCTGGAGGACATCTTCGTCGACCTGGTGAGGAAGCGCGCATGAACGTGAACGTGTACGCGATCGCCGCCATCTACCGCTTCGAGATGGCGCGCGCCTTCCGCACCCGGACCCAGAGCCTGGTGTCGCCGGTGCTGACCACCGCGCTGTACTTCGTGGTGTTCGGCGCGGCCATCGGCAGCCGCATGGGCGAGATCGACGGGGTCGCCTACGGCGCCTTCATCGTCCCCGGGCTGGTGATGCTGTCGCTGCTCAATGAGAGCATCTCCAACGCCTCGTTCGGCATCTACATGCCCAAGTGGTCGGGCACGATCTACGAGCTGCTGTCCGCGCCGGTGTCGCCGTTCGAGGCGGTGGCCGGCTACGTCGGCGCGGCGGCCACCAAGTCGCTGCTGATCGGCCTGCTGATCCTGGTCACCGCGCGCGTGTTCGTGCCCTACCAGGTCGCCCATCCGCTGTGGATGCTGTTCTTCCTGGTGCTAACCTCGGTGAGCTTCAGCATGTTCGGCTTCCTGATCGGGCTGTGGGCCGACGACTTCCAGAAGCTGCAGGTGATCCCGCTGATGGTGGTCACCCCGCTGACCTTCCTGGGCGGCGCGTTCTACTCCATCGACATGCTGCCCGAGCCATGGCGCACGGCATCGCTGTTCAACCCGGTGGTGTACCTGATCAGCGGCATGCGCTGGAGCTTCTTCGGCGTCTCCGACGTCAACGTCTGGATCAGCGCCGGGCTGATCCTGGGCCTGCTCGGCGCCTGCCTGCTGGCGGCGTGGTGGATCTTCCGCAGCGGCTACAAGCTCAGGAGCTGAGCGGGGCGTGTCTGTTCGTTGCGGTTGCGGTTGCAGGGTCATGAACGATGCGACGTCCGCACTCGGTCGCATCAAAATGCGGGGAAGGCGCCGGAACGGTTGATCGTCAATCGAAACGGCCGGCCCCGGGCCCGAAGAACATGAACTCGTCGTCCCCGCGCAGGCGGGGACCCAGCGACTTTCGTGCAGCTCGCGATAACGTCCATGGGCTCCCGCGTGTGCGGGAGCGACGATCGGGTTTTCCCCGGACAATAGTGTGCCCAGGCGGGGAGGCGTGCATTGAAAGGTGGAGCTACCGGGAGATTGCGTAGCTGATTGATCTCACCGCGGAAGTCGCTGGGTCCCCGCCTGCGCGGGGACGACGAGAGTTGAGGTTCGGCGCGCGGCCCAGAATCGAGTCACGGGGTTGCCCAGGCACACCGACAGCCTGCGTTCCAGGCATTTGCTGTTCGAGCGACCAGACTTTCCCGACAGTAGTCGCCTGCGCGGGGACGACGGCGGAAAGATCATCGGCAGGGCCGGTCGACACTCGACACCACTGCGCAAAGCGCAAAGCCGCCTTCGCCTGTGTCCTATGATCGGACGCACCGCCTCCACGGAATCCTCCATGCGCCTCGCCTTCTCGTCCCGCATCTCCTTCGCCCTCGCGCTGCTGGCCGCCAGCAGCTGCGCCCTGGCCGACCCGGTGGCCACGGTACGCGTGGCCTTCGACCGCGATGGCATCACCAGCACGGAGACCCACGGCCTGGCCGACACCGCCAGCGGCCGCACCGTCACCGCCGACGACCCGGTGCGGGTAGCGTCGATCTCCAAGCTGGTGGTGGCGATCGCGGTGATGCGGCTGGTCGAACAGGGCACGCTGGACCTGGATGCGGACGTGTCGCCGCAACTGGGCTGGACGCTGCGCAACCCGCGCTTCCCCGACGCGCCGATCACGCTGCGGCTGCTGCTCTCGCACCGTTCCAGCCTGACCGACGCGGCCGGCTACTACGCCACGCCGCTGGACGGCCGCCTGCAGGACACGCTGGCCGACCCGCGCGCCTGGGATGCGGAGCACGCGCCGGGCACGTTCTTCCGCTACACCAACCTCAACTTCCCGCTGGTGGCCGCGGTGATGGAGCGCGCCACCGGCGAGCGCTTCGACCGGCTGATGCGGCGCCTGGTGCTGCAGCCGCTGGCGCTGGACGCCTGCTACAACTGGGACACCTGCAGCGCCACCACCGCGGCGCGCGCGGTGGTGCTGTACGACGCCGACGGGAAGCCGGTGCGCGACGACAACCACGGCACCAAGCCCGCCTGCTCGGTGGTGCCGGCCAGCGACGGCTCCTGCGACCTGGCGCGCTGGACGCCCGGCGCCAACGGTTCCACCTTCGCCCCGCAGGGCGGGCTGCGCATCTCCGCCAACGGCCTGGCGCGGATCGGCCGGCTGCTGCTCGGCGAAGGCGAGGTGGACGGCGTGCGCCTGCTGAGCGCGGCGTCGGTGCGCGAGATGGAACGGCCGCTGTGGACCTGGCGCGCCGGCAACGGCATCGCCTTCGAGGAAGATGGCAGCGAGCCGGGCAAGGCCACGATCTGCCGCTACGGCCTGGCGGTGCAGACGCTGGCCACGCCTAACCCGGACTGCGGCGACGATCCGTTCGGCGACGGCATCGCGCGTGTGGGCCATGCCGGCGAGGCCTACGGCCTGCTGTCCGGGCTGTGGATCGACCGCAGCGCCGGCACCGGCGTGGCCTACTTCGCCACCGGCGTCGAGCAGACGCCGTCGGGCCGGCACTCGGGGTTCGCCGCGATCGAGGAGACGCTGGCGGCGGGCGACTGAGGCGGCAGCCGGACGGTGCCCCGGCCTGCAGGCCGCTCGACCGCCGCCACGGCCGCGCCCTGATCGGCCAGCGGCCCCAGCCGCCCGAAACGCGGCGGATGGCGCCGCGCGACGACCGATGCCCTACGCCAGGTACTTCCCGAACCACGTCAGCGTGCGTTCCCACGCCAGCGTCGCCGCGGCCTGGTCGTAGCGCGGCGTGGAGTCGTTGTGGAAACCGTGCTGGGTGCCGGGGTAGATGTAGGCCTCGTAGGTCTTGTGGTTGGCCTTCAGCGCGGCCTCGTAGGCGGGCCAGCCGGCATTGATGTTCGGGTCCTGCTGCGCGTAGTGCAGCAGCAGCGGCGCGCGGATGGCCGGCACCTCCTCCGCGCGCGGCAGGCGCCCGTAGAACGGCACCGCCGCCGCCAGTTCCGGGTAGGCCACCGCGGCCGCGTTGGCCACGCCGCCGCCGTAGCAGAAGCCGGTGATGCCCACCTTGCCGGTGGTGCGCCCGTCAGCCAGCAGGTACTCGATGGCGGCGAAGAAATCGTTCATCAGCTTCTGCGGGTCCACCTGCGCCTGCAGCGCGCGACCCTTGTCGTCGTTGCCCGGATAGCCGCCGACCGAGCTGAGCCCGTCCGGCGCCAGCGCCAGGTAGCCGGCCTTGGCCACGCGCCGGGCCACGTCCTCGATGTAGGGGTTCAGGCCGCGGTTCTCGTGCACCACCACCACGCCCGCCACCGGTGCCTTGGCCGCCGCCGGCCGCACCAGGTAGCCGCGGACCTGGCCGTGTCCCCTGGGCGAGGGGTAGTCGATGTACTCGGCCACGATGTCCGGATCGGTGAACTCCACCTGCGTGGCCAGCGCGTAGTCGGGACTCAACGCGGACAGCAGGGCGGTGGCCGACATCCCGGCCACCGCGAACGCGGCGGCCCGGTCCAGGAACTGGCGCCGGCTGATGCGGCCGTGCACGTAGCCGTCGTACAGCTCCAGCAGCTCGGGGGCGAAATCCTTGGCGGTCAGGCGGGTCATGGCGGGCTCCGTCGGGACGATGGGGCTGTGAACATAGCAACTCGATGCGGACACCGTCGTGCCGGGGCCCGGCCACACGCCCGGCGTCACGCGATGCGGCGCTGGATGGCCCTGTCCTGCGGGACTCCCCACCCCCGGGCATTGCCCGATGGCGGTACACAGCGGATAGTAGCCGCCCCCTCTGGACCGCCCCAATGACCATCGCGATCGCGCTGCTCGCCGTCTTCGTGGTTGCCCTCGCGCTCGTGCTGGCGCGCAGGAAGGCCGCGCACGGCAGTGCCGTCAAGCCGGACAGCGCCATGGCCGCAGGTACGCCCGAGGACGAGCGGACATCGCCCGCGGCGCAACCCGCCGTGCAGGTGCCGGAGCTGCGGCCGCTGTTGCGGCGCATGTACGCCGCGGTGATGCAGGCCCCGCAGCTGGCCGCGCCGGCGGCGCTCGCCGCCGACCAGGTGCAGGTGCTGGAAGCGGCCTGCGCCACGCTCGATCGGCTCGACCTGCAACGGCAGTACCTGCCGCGGCGTCCGCAGCTGTTGCCGCAGCTCATGCGTGCGGTCAACGACCCCGATGCCTCGGGCCGCGCCATCGCCGCGATCATCGCGCAGGATCCCGCGCTCGCCGCGAACCTGCTGCGCATCGCCAACAGCGCGCTGTACCGCACCCAGGGCGGCGAAATCGATACCCTGGAGCGCGCGGTGGTGCAGGTCGGCACCGACGGCGTGCGGCAGCTCTTCGCCACCGCGCTGATGCAGCCGGTGCTCGACCTCGACGGCAGCGTGTTCGCGCGCCTGCCCGATGCGGTCTGGGATTTCTCGCTGCGTTGCGCGGCCGCCACCTGCAGCCACGCACGCCGCCATGGCGGCGACGCGCTGTCGGCCCAGCTGCTGGGCCTGCTGCATGGACTCGGCGCGGTGGTGGCCACCCGCGTGCTGCACGACACCTACGCAGGCCAGCACGAGGTCATGCCCAGCCTGGACGTCGCCGCCGAGATGGTGGACCGCCGCACCGCCGCCACCGCGCGCGCCGTGGCCATCGGCTGGGAACTGGCGCCGGCGCTGGTCGAGGCCCTGGACGAGCAGCGCCCCGAGCACGACGCCCGGCCGCCGGTCACGCCGCTGGGCACCGCGCTGCGCTATGGGCGGCTCGCCGCGGCACTGGCCATGCTGGCGCGTGCCGGCGCGCAGGACGAACAGGACGCGCTGGCACAGCTGGCCACGCTGGAGCCCGATACGCAGGCCAACACGCAGCTGTGGACGCGCCTGACGGCGGCCACCGCGTCCTGAGCCTTCAATCGCCCAGGCGCGCCAGGTACGACACCGGATCCAGCCGGCAGTGATTCTCGATCATGCCCGGCAGGTCGAACAGACGGGGTCGGCCGCGGAAATCGAATAGCCGGTAAAGGTGGTAACGCTCGGCATCCTGGCTGGAACGCGCCACCTCGTTGCGGCTGACGTAGAACGGCGTCAGCTTGCCGAAGGCGGTGGTCTTGACCTCGATGAGCTTCTCGCGGCCATCGGCCTCGAACGAAAGCACGTCATATCCAAGACCATCACCTTGGCTGGCCGACACGTGCTCGACCCGGTCGGACAGCGCCTTTTTCCCGGCCAGGTGCAGTCGCCGCGCCTCCAGTTCCACCACGAACGTCTCACCGGCACTGCCCAGCGAACGGTTGCGTGCCTCCAGGGCGAGATAGTCGCGATGCGCTGGGGTGAACAACGGCGCATAGGGGGCGGCGGCCTCCCTTACGCGCAGGAGCCTGGGGGCCGACTCCCATATCGTCTCGATGTCGGTCGTGGCCGCGGCCACCGCCGGACGCAGTGCGGCCGCTTCGGCCGCAGCTTGCACGGCGGCGTTCGCGCTGGCCTGTTCGGCCACCACCTGCAGCAGCAGGGCCTGGAAATTGCTTCTCGGCTTGTAGCCCTCCAGGTAGGGATACCCCAACGCCAGCATCGCCGCGCTGATGTTGCAGTGCTTGAACTCGACGCTCCCGCGGCTGCGGCCGTCCAGGCGCGCCATCAACGCTTCCGCATGCGCGGTCTTGCTGTAGCGCTGGCCATTCAATTGCAGCGTCAACATCTGCAGGTAATCGGCCACGCAGGCCTCCACCTCCTCACGTGACCAATCCGCGCCGGTTGCCATGCCTTTCCGTCATCGCCAGAGCCGGTTGCCAGGTTAGCGGCTTCGCCGCGTCCATACAGCCTTGTGTGGTTGGGCACCGTACCGACTTCGTCACACACGGCCTGTCGGCCACGCCGGGCCCGACGCCGCTTCGGCTGGCACCGAGCGCGTGTCAACAGGACCGTCGAATCTGGGGGAAACGGCGCTCCGCTACCGACTGCGGGCGTGGCAGCGCCGGCAACCGGCTCCGCCGGTCCTTGCCTCCGGCCGCATGCCGCCCCATCTCCGGGGTCATTCGTACCGCCATTCCCGGAGCCCGCATGACCTCTCCTCTCGCCGAAAGCGGCAAGCAACGCATCGCCGCCCTGTTCCGCGACGTGCTGCAGGCGCCAGCGCTGGACCTGAAAGCTGTCCAGGCGTACTTCGATCCGGCCTATGTGCAGACCGTCGATGGCACCACGCTGGACCACGCCGGCTTCGTCGCCCACATGCGCAAGCAGAAGGAAGCGATCGCCTCGATGGAGGTGGATTTCCTGGCCATGGCCGAGGACGGCGACACGGTGTTCACCAACCACGTGGTCACCGCGACCAAGAAGGATGGCGACACCGTGGTGGTCAAGGTGATCGCGCAGTTCGTGTTCAAGGACGACCGCCTGGTCCGCTGTGACGAACTGACCCGGCTGCTGCAGGGCGGCCACGACGATCGCGACATCGGCTCGCGCCATTGAGCGGCATCCGCAGGCTGCGCTCCAGCCGGGACGGACGCCTGCGCGCGCCGGGCGAATCGTGCGCTGGACGGCCCGTCTCATAGGCTGAGACGTCCTTGTGCTCCCATGCCGTCCTTTGATCGACCAAGGGCGTCATGGCTTTCTCCCTCGCACCCCGTACCGAAGCCAGCGAACGGGCGCTGGCGACCACCGAGGGCCGGCCTTCGCGCGACGGCGCGCTGCTGACCGCGCGGCTGGAGCGGCGCTACGGCGACCGCATCACCGGCAGCTTCACGATCCCCGGCCGCGAGGGCGCCTACGCGCCGATCCCGGACGACGTGCCCGGCGCGCTGAAGGCGGCGCTGAAGGCGCGCGGCATCGAGCGGCTGTACTCGCACCAGGCCGAAGCGTGGGCGGCGACCCAACGCGGCGAGCACGTGGCCGTGGTCACCCCCACCGCCTCGGGCAAGTCGCTGTGCTACACGCTGCCGGTGGTGAGCGCCGCGATGGGGGGCAACGCCAAGGCCCCCGCTTCAAAGGCACTTTTCCTGTTCCCGACCAAGGCGCTGGCGCAGGACCAGGTGGCCGAGCTGCTGGAGCTCAACCGTGCCGGCGAGCTGGGCGTGAAGGCCTTCACCTTCGACGGCGACACGCCGGGCGATGCGCGCCAGGCGATCCGCCTGCACGGCGACATCGTGGTCTCCAACCCGGACATGCTGCACCAGGCGATCCTGCCGCACCACACCAAGTGGGCGCAGTTCTTCGAGAACCTGCGTTACGTGGTGATCGACGAGGTGCATACCTATCGCGGCGTGTTCGGCAGCCACGTGACCAACGTGCTGCGCCGGCTCAAGCGCATCTGCGCGTTCTACGGCGTGCGCCCGCAGTTCATCCTGTGCTCGGCGACGATCGGCAACCCGCAGGCGCATGCCGAAGGCCTGATCGAGGACCGCGTGCACGCGATCACCGAGTCCGGCGCGCCCACCGGGCCGA
>JAFADB010000325.1 GCA_023425225.1 Pseudomonadota bacterium | reverse complement strand
CTCAGGCCAGCGCGCCGGGCGATTTCAGGTAGCGCTCGCGGATCGCCTTGGCCGACCAGTAGGTGAGCGCGGCCACCAGTCCCGTCGGGTTGTAGCCCAGCCCCTGCGGGAACGCCGAGGCGCCGGGCACGAACACGTTGTGCACGTCCCAGCTCTGCAGGTAGCGGTTGAGCGCGCTGCTGGCCGGGTCGGTGCCCATGATCGCGCCGCCGTTGAGGTGGGTGGTCTGGTAGCTGGTGGTGTCGAAGTGGTCGCCGAAGTCCTTGACCAGCACCCGCACCGCCTGCGGCCCCATCGCCTCGGCGATGCCGCGCAGCTTGGCGGCCATGAAGCGGGTCATGCGGATGTCGTTGTCCTTCCAGTCGAAGGTCATGCGCAGCAGCGGCAGGCCGTAGGCATCGCGATAGGTCGGGTCCAGGCTCAGGTAGTTGTCGCGGTAGCTCATGTGCGCGCCGTGCGCGTCCATGGACACCGTGTGGGTGTAGTGCCGGGCCACCGCATCCTTCCACGCGCTGCCCCAACTGGGCGTCCCCTCGGGCACGGCGATGCCGCTGATCGGCTTGACCCCGGCCTGGTTGACCCACATCGGCGAGCCGCCGACGAAACCGTGCGGGCCGTGGTCGAAGTGGTCGGCGTTGAAGTCGTCGATGGCGATGCCGTTGCCGCCGGCGCCGATGAACTCGTTGCTGTGCACGTCGCCGCCGAAGAACGCCTTCACCGTGGCCATGTTCTGGTAGGCGAAGTTGCGCCCCACCGTGCCCTGCCCGGTCGCCGGATCGTAGGCGGTGCCGATGCCCGACAGCAGCATCAGCCGCACGTTGTGGAACTGGAACGCGGAGATCACCACGATGTCGGCCGGCTGCTCGACCTCGCGCCCCTGCGCGTCGACGTAGGTCACGCCGGTGGCGGTCCTGCGGTCGGCACTGAGATTGACCCGCAGCACGTGCGAGCGCGGGCGCAGCTCGAAGTTGGGCATGCGCCGCAGCGCCGGCAGCACGTTGACGTTGGGCGAGGCCTTGGAATAGTTGTAGCAGGCATAGCCGCTGCAGTAGCCGCAGAAGTTGCACGGCCCCATCTGGCAACCGTAGGGGTTGGTGTACGGACCGGAGGCATTGGCCGAGGGCAGGTCGTAGGGGTGGTAGCCCAGCTGTGCGGCGGCCTCACCGAAGCGCTGCGCCGACACGGTGCGCTTCTGCGCCGGCAGCGGGAAGTCGTCGGAACGGTCGGGCGCGAACGGGTTACCGCCCCTGCCCTGCCCGACCACCTGGCCGTTGACCGACCACGCCGTGCCGGAGGTGCCGAACACCTTCTCGGCGAAATCGAAGTGCGGCTCCAGTTCCTCGTAGCTGACGCCGAAGTCCTGGATGGCGATGCCCTCGGGCAGGAACGCCTTGCCGTAGCGCTCGAGGTAGTGGCTTCGCAGGCGCAGCTCGACCGGGTCGACGCGGAAGTGCACGCCCGACCAGTGCAGGCCGGCGCCGCCGACGCCGTCGCCGGGCAGGAACGCGCCGAGCTGGCGGTACGGCAGCGCGGTGTCGTTCACGCCGTGGCGGATGGTCACGGTCTCGCGCGAGAGGTCCTGGAACAGCTTCTTGCGGATGCTGTAGGTCAGCTCGTCGAGCACCTGCGGGTAGGCGCCGTCGGGCTGGGTGTCGCGCATCGCGCCGCGTTCCAGCGCGACCACCTTCAGCCCGGCCTCGGCCAGTTCCCTGGCCATGATCGATCCGGCCCAGCCGAAGCCGACGATCACCACGTCGGCCTTCTTCATCGTCCTGGCCATGCTCAGCCCCGCTGCCCGTGGATCGACACCGGCGGCAGCGGATAGGCCACGTCGCGTTCCACCCAGTCCATGAAGTCCGCGCGCGCGCCGGGGAAGCCGATCAGCTTCCAGCCGGCCAGGCCGCGGTTGCCGCCGTGCTGCGGGTCGCAGAAGAAGCCTTCGCGGGCGTTGCCCAGCAGCAGCGCGAAGAACGCCTTCGACGGCAGCGCGTCGAAGGCGATCGCGCCCCGCTCCAGTTGCCCGAGCACCGCATCCTGCTGCGCCGGCGCGAGTTCGGCGAACGGCTTGCCGTGCTGTTTGCGGCAGGCGGCATCGGCCTCGGCGATGCCCAGGCGGTAGATCTCGCGCGGGGTCAGCCGCAGCTGGTAGCCCAGCGTGGCCGGCGCCTCCGGTTCGAACGGGCCCTGCATGTACCACAGCTGGCCCTGCGCCCAGGCGGTGCCCATCTGCCGGTCGATGTATTCCGGCACGCCGGCCTCCAGCGCACCGGGACCGCGGGCGTCGGCGGGGATCAGCCGCGCCAGCGCCGCGCGCAGGAACGTCCATTCGGCGGCGTCGAAGAATGCGGGGCGGTAGGCGTCAGCCGCCGCGGTGCCGCGATCGCCGTTGCCGCTGCCGCAGCCGGCGACCGCGGCGGCCGGCGCGACCGCCAGCGACAGTTTGAGGAAGCGGCGGCGGGAGGGGTGGGGGAAATCGTGGGACATCGAGGTCTCCTGGTACCGAAGTGCCGGCCCTGCTGGCCGGCGACCGTGACGGCGCCCTCCCACCCTGCCATCGTGTCGATGGCAGGGCCACACCGCATGCGTGCTGCTACTTGGCCTCGCCCCCGTCATGGCTGTCGGTGGGATCGTGGGTCTCGCCCTGCCCGGGCTTGCCCTCCTCGCCCAGCCCGGCGCGGATCTTCTTCACCTGCGCGGCAGTCACCGCCGAGGCCTGGTTGCCCCAGCTGCTGCGCACGAAGGTGCCCAGCTGCGCGACCTCCTCGTCGTTCAGGCGCCAGGCGAAGCCGGGCATGCCCAGGTTGGACGGCGAGGCGGTGGTGGACGGCAGGCTGCTGCCGGCCAGGATCAGCCGGATCAGCGAGGTCGGATCGTCCGCCAGCACCGTCGGGTTGCCGGCGATGGCCGGGAACACGCGCGTATAGCCGTGCGCATCGGTGCGATGGCAGGCGGCGCAGCTGTCCACGTACAGCTCGGCGCCGCGGCTGTCGTTGACGCCGGCCTGCAGCGCCTTGGCGGTGCTGTCGTCGACCGTGTAGCTGGACGGATCGTCGGCCGAGGCCGGCAGCGTCTTCAGGTAGGCGGCGATGGCGTGCAGGTCCTCGTCGCTGAGCAGCTGGGTGCTGTGCACGGCGACGTCGGCCATCGGCTGGCCGATGACCGCGGCATGGTCGTTGCGCGCGCTGCGCAGGGTGTCGACGATGTCCTGCTCGCTCCAGCGGCCGAGGCCGTCGGCCTGGTTGCCGCGCAGGTTGACCGCGTTCCAGCCGTCGATGATCTGCCCGCCGGCCAGGTACTGCGCGCCGGACTCGTCCAGCGCCTTCTCCTGCAGCGTCAGCGCGCGCGGGGTGTGGCAGCTGCCGCAGTGGCCGGGGCCCTGCACCAGGTAGGCGCCGCGGGCGATCTTCGGATCGGGATAGCGCGACGGGTCGAAGGCGACCTTTTCCGGATCGGGGGCGAAGGTCTTGCGCCAGATCGCCAGCGGCCAGCGCATCGACAGCGGCCAGACGATGCCGGGCTTGCGGTTCTCCGCCGCAACCGGCTCCACGCCGTGCAGGAAGTAGGCGTACAGCGCCTTGATGTCGTCATCGCTCATGCGCGCGTACGACGGGTACGGCATGGCCGGGTACAGCGTGGTGCCGTCGGGTTCGATGCCATGGCGCACCGCGCGGTCGAACTGGTCCAGCGTGTACGTGCCGATGCCGGTGTCCGCATCCGGGGTGATGTTGGTGCTGTAGATGTCGCCGATCGGCGAGGCCACCGCCAGCCCGCCGGCGAACGGCTTGCCGCCGGGCGCGGTGTGGCAGGCGGTGCAGTCGCCGGCCGCGGCCAGGTAGCGGCCCTTCTCGATCAGCGCGGCATCGCCGGCCGCCGGCGCGGGTCCGGCGATGGCGCGGGTCTTGGTCGGGACCAGCGCGTAGGCCAGCGCGGCGAGGAACACCAGCACGGCGATGGCGACCAGGGTGAGCAACAGTTTCTTCATGGCCGTCTCCTCACGCCTGGACCAGCGGACCGGGGTTCTTCAGGTACTGCTCGCGGATCGCCGTGGCCGCCCAGTAGGCCAGGCCGCCGACCAGCCCGGTCGGGTTGTAGCCGTTGTTCTGCGGGAAGGCGTTGGCGCCGATCACGAACACGTTGGGCACGTCCCAGCTCTGCAGGTAGCGGTTGAGCGCCGAGGTCTTCGGGTTGTCGCCCATGATCGCGCCGCCGCAGGTGTGGGTGCTCTGGTAGTTGGTGATGTTGTAGTGCGTGCCCGGCTTCTTGGCGTCGCCGGAAATGGCGATCGGGTCGAGCACCTTGCTCATCTGCTGGGCCTTGTCGACCAGGAACTGCGAGGCCTTGATCTCGTTGTCGTGCCAGTCGAAGGTCATGCGCAGCAGCGGCCGGCCGAAGCCGTCCTTGTAGGTCGGGTCCAGGCTCAGGTAGTGCTGGCGGTAGGACATGCACGCGCCCTGCACCTCGTAGTAGAACGAGTGCCGGAACGAATCGACGATGGCCTGCTTCCACGGGCTGCCCCAGCCGGGAGTGCCGGGCGGCACGTTGATGCCGCGCACCGGGCCGGCGCCGGGCTGGCGCGCCCAGATGATGCCGCCGCCGACGAAGCCGGCCGCGGCGTTGTCCAGCTGCTTGCCGTTGAGGTCGTCCATGGTGGTGCCGGCGCCGCCATTGCCGATGAAGCCATTGGCCTGCACGTCCTTGCCGAAGAACAGCACCACGCGGTTGAGGTTCTGGTAGGAGTAGTTGCGGCCGACGGTGCCGGTGTTGCTTTCCGGGTCGTAGGCTTGGCCGATGCCCGACAGCAGCATCAGGTGCACGTTGTACAGCGAGAACGCGCACAGCAGCACCAGGTCGGCCGGCTGCTCCACCTCGCGGCCCTGGGCATCGAGGTAGGTCACGCCGGTGGCCTTCTTGCCGGAGCTGTCCAGGTTGACCTTGAGCACCTGCGCGTGGGTGCGCAGCTCGAATTCCTTGCGCTGGCGCAGCACCGGCAGGATGCAGGCGTTGGGGCTGGCCTTGGAATAGTTCAGGCAACCGTAGTCGCTGCAGAAGCCGCAGAAGTTGCACGGCCCCATCTGGCAGCCGTACGGGTTGGTGTACGGGCGCGAGGCGTTGGACGCCGGGATCGGGTACGGGTGCCAGCCCATTTCCTTGGCGGCGGTGTAGAACAGCTCCGCGCCGAGGTAGTTCGGGTTCGGCGGCAGCGCATAGTCGCGCGAGCGCGAACCCTCGAACGGGTTGCCGCCCTCCTGCACCACGCCGTTGATGACGCCGGCCTTGCCGGAGGTGCCGCACACGCGCTCGAACATGTCCAGGTGCGGCTCCAGGTCCTCGTAGCTGACCGGGAAGTCCTGGATGGTCATGTCGGCGGGGATGAAGCCGCGGCCGTAGCGCTGCTCGACGTTGCTGCGCAGCTTGAGGTCCTCCGGCAGCGGGCGGAAGTGGCAGCCGGACCAGTGGCTGCCGGCGCCGCCGACGCCGGTGCCCGGCTTGAACGAACCCATCTGCCGGTACGGCACCGCGGTGTCGCCGGGAGCATGGTTGATGGTCACCGTCTCCTGCGCCAGGCTCTGCAGGTAGCGGCGGTGCACCGAGCCTTCCAGCTCGTCGACCACGCGCGGGTAGGCGAAGTCGGGCTGGGTGTCGCGGTCGGCGCCGCGCTCCAGCGCGACCACGTGCAGGCCGGCGTCGGTCAGCTCCTTGGCCATGATCGCGCCGGTCCAGCCCATGCCGACGATGACGGCGTCCACTTTCGGTTTCACGGTCGCCATCTCAGCCCCTCCTTCCTGCCAGGTCCACCGGGCCAAGCGGATACGGCTTGTCGCGCACCTCCACCCAGTCCATGTAGTCGGCGCGCATGCCGGGATAGCCGATCATCTTCCACGACCCCATGTCCTTGTTGCCGCCGTGCACCGGGTCGGCGAAGTAGCCGTTGCGCACCTCGCCCAGCAGGTAGGAGAAGAAGGTCTTGGAAGAGATCTCCTCCAGTTCCAGCTTGCCGTCCTGGGCGGCCTTGAGCAGGTCTTCCTGCTGGCCGTGCTCCAGATCGGCGAACACCTTGCCGTCGAAACTGCGCTTGCAGTGCGCGTCGAGCGCGTCCAGCCCGGTGCGCAGGATCTCGCGCAGCGGCAGCCGGCCCTGGTAGCCGAACTCGGAAGGTGCCTCCAGGTACGGCCCCTGCATGTACCAGATCGCCCCATTGGCGTAGGGCGTGGCCATGTGCTTGTCGATGAACTGCGGCACTTCCAGCTCCACCGCGCCCGGGCCGATGTCGTCGTGCGGGATCAGGCGGTCGGCGATGGCGGTCAGCAGCGCGTACTGGGCGGCGTTGAAGAACGTCGGCTGGTACGCAGCGCCGGTGTCGGCCTTCCTGGTAGCGCTACCATCGCCGCCAGGGGAACACGCCGGCAAGGCGGCGGCGATCGGGATCAGGGTGAGGCTCTTGAACAGGCGGCGTCGCGACAGCGAGGCGCCCTCGGGCTTGGGTTCGGTCATGGCTGGCTCCGTGGAGGCGGCTGGCATCGGAAACGACGGAGCGACGCACCAGGTGCGTCACTTCGTCGCAGCAGGTGCTCAGGGTACAACAGAAGCGGAAACCTGTTGACCGCGCTGCCATACCGATTCGACCTTTTCGCTATCGGTGATCTGCCGCGAAGGATCGCCGGCGACCACGATCAGGTCGGCGCGCTTGCCGGCGGCGATGACGCCGCGATCGTCCAGCCCCAGCAGCGCGGCGGCATCGTGGGTGGCCATGCGGATCGCCTGCAGCGGGGTCAGCCCGGCCTGCACCGCCAGCTGCAGCTCGCGGTGTTCGGCGAAGCCGGGGATGCGCAGCGGGGTGGCACCCGAGTCGGTACCGAAGCCGACCTTCACCCCGGCGTCGACCATGCGCTTGAGGTTGGCCTGGTTGGTCTTCAGCGCGTCCTGCCAGGTCGCCAGCTTCTTCGGATCCGACAGCGTCTTGCTGCGCCAGGCGGCATCGTCGAACTCGGCCGCCAGCTGCGGCTGCAGTGCGGCGCGGAAGAACGGCGACTTCATCCACGCCGGCTGCTCGGCGTAGATGAAGAACGCCTCGTCCAGGTCCAGCGTGGACACGTACCAGGTGCCGGCGGCCTTCATCGCCGCGATCAGCTCGTCATCCACCGGCGCATCGCGCACGCCGTGGGCGAGGATGTCGGCACCGGCGGCGACCAGCTTCTTGGCATCGTCCAGGTAGTAGACGTGGGCGGCCACGCGCAGGCCGAGCTTGTGCGACTCGTCGATGACGGCGCCGTAGATCTCCGGCGTCATCTTGTATTCGAGGGTGTGGTTGAAGTCGTCCACCCAGACCTTCACCAGGTCCGGCTTGCGCGTGGCCATGTCGCGTACCGCCGCGCGCGCTTCCTCCGCGGTGGCCGGGCGGTAGAGCTGGTCGGGGCCGACGTTCATCGGCGGCGCGCCGTCCGGCACGCCGATGCCGCGGTCGGCACCGAACACGTCCGCGCCCGGCAGGGTGCCGGCATGCGCCTCGGCCCGCAGCGACTGGAACAGCGGGCCGTTCATGCCCAGCGAGGTCACCGTGGTCACGCCGTAGCGCTGGAACTGCTTGAGCTGGCGCTCGATGTTGGCGCGGGTGTAGTTCTGCGGCCCGGCGGTGGTGCCGTCGGTCATGCCCAGGTGCGAGTGGTCGGAGATCAGGCCGGGCAGCACGCTCCTGCCGCGCAGGTCGATCTGCCGCGCGCCGGCGGGCACGGCGACCTCGGCATCGGGGCCGACCGCGGCGATCACGCCGTCCTCGATCAGCACGGTGGCATTGGTGACCGGCGTGCCGCCCTGGCCATCGATCACGCGCACGTGGCGCAGCGCCACGCTCTCGGCCGCGGCGGTGAAGGCGGTCGCCAGTCCCAGGGTCGCCAGCAGCAGCGGCAGCAGCCGGGTCCTGCGCGATTTAATTGGGTGGATGGATTTCATCGTTCGCTCCTCGTCGGTTCAGGGCCGCGTTGCGCCCGCTTGGAAGGTCCCGGCAGGACCAGAAAGATTGACTCGGCTTCTTCCCTTCTCCCGCGTGCGGGGCCACGGCCCCCTTTTCGGGGGAAGAGCCTGCCCCCGCGAAGGCGGGGGTACCCGAAGGGCGGATGAGGGCTGCCTGCAGCATGGGAACACCACAGCAAAAGCACCCTCATCCGGCGCTGCGCGCCACCTTCCCCCGAAAAGGGGGCCGTGGCCCCGCACGCGGGAGAAGGGAATTCGTTCACTGCTTCGCTCACTACTTCACTACTTCCGCCTCTACCTCCTCTTCGCTGCCTTGGCGGCAACAGCGCTCACTCCTCGATATAGCTGTCCGGATCGCCGCCCAGGCGGCGGCCGGCGTCGAGCGCGGCGATCACCGCCATGTCGTCCTCGTCCAGCGCGAAATCGTCCAGCGCCAGGTTCTGCGCCATGCGCTCGGGGTTCTGCGACTTGGGGATCGGGACGATGCCCTGCTGCACATGCCAGCGCAGGATCACCTGCGCCACGCTGCGACCGTGCTTGTCGGCCAGCGCCTGCAGGGCCGGCGCGTGCAGTACCTCGCCGCGGCCGAGCGGGCTCCAGGCTTCCACCGCGATGCCGCGCTCGCGCAGCCACTGGTGCAGCACCGCCTGGGCGAAATCCGGATGCAGCTCGATCTGGTTCACCGCCGGCAGCACGCCGGTCTCGCGCTGCAGCCGCTCGATGTGCGCCGGCTGGAAGTTGGATACGCCGATCGAGCGGATGCGGCCTTCCTCCTGCAGCCGGATCATCGCCTTCCAGCTGTCCACGTACTTGTCGCGCATCGGCAGCGGCCAATGGATCAGGTACAGGTCCACGTAGTCCACGTCCAGGCGTTCGAGGCTGGCCTCGAAGCCGCGCAGGGTGGCGTCGAAACCCTGGTCGTAGCCGCGCAGCTTGGTGGTCAGGCAGATGTCCTCGCGCGGCACGCCGGAATCGCGCAGGCCCTGGCCGACGCCGGTCTCGTTGCCGTAGCGCGAGGCGGTGTCGATCAGCCGGTAGCCGGTGCGCAGCGCCTGCGCCACCGCGGTGCGCGCCTGCGCATCGTCCATCGGCCAGGTGCCGAAGCCGATGCGCGGCAGGTGCATGCCGTCGTTGAGGTCGAGTGTGTTGTCCATGAAAGCCTCCTTGTTCGGATCAGGGTGGCGGCAGCCACGCCGTGGCTTCGCTGTCGTCGGGGTAGTAGTAGCCGCCGGGAATGGACTGCAGTTCGATCAGCATTCCCCACGGTGCGCGCACGTAGACGCTGGCGTTGCCGGGCGTGTCCTCGTGGCGCGAGTTGCCGTGCACTTCCGACAGCCGCTGGCCACCGGCCGCATCGATGCGCGCCACCGCCGCGTCGATGTCGTCGCAGTACACGGCCAGGTGGTTGAGGCCGAGATCCTGCAGGCCGGCGGCCGGTTGTTGCGGGGTCGGCGACTGGACCTCGAACATCTCCAGTCCCGGGCCGTTGCCGATGCGCAGCATGCGCTGGCGCACGATCTTCGCGCCGCTGGGCAGGCCCAGCTGGCGCTCGACCTCGGCGCCCTCGCGCGGCGGGGCGTCCGCGCCCAGGCCGTCGTAGCACCAGCGCGCGCCCAGGGCGGCACGCAGGAATTCGGTGGCCTGCTCGATGTCGGGCACGGTGACGCCGAGGTGGTGGATGCCGCGCGGCAACGCGCCGAAGCCGTCGCGCACCGGCACCGCAGGCTGCGCGCTCATCGCCGGCTCCCGGTCGCGTCGCCGCCATGTACGGCAGGTGCGGATGCATGCCATGCGGATCGGAACAGATGCATCGGTGGTCTCCAGTGACGAGGAAAAATTCCCGCTGCTCTTCGCGCACCGCGAGAAGCAGAGGAAGAACGCCTGCGCGACCTTTGCAACCGGCCGACGTACGCATGCTGCGGTTTCGATCCAGGCCGGGACGAGGACCTGTCCCGACCTGCACCCGTGCCTTCGCGCAGCGCGAAGGCCAAACCGGTCACGACGCCGCGGGCACCGGCGCGTCGGCGGCGATCAACTTTTCATGCTTGAGCTCGGCCCAGAGGTCGGCCGGGATCGCCACGCCCATCGAGGCGACGTTGGCGCGGACCTGCTCGGCGGTGCGCGCACCGGGGATCGCGGCGGACACCACTTCCGGCGCGGCGGCGAACTGCAGCGCGGCGGTGCGCAGGTCCACGCCATGGCGCTCGCACACCGCCTGCACCTTCGCCCGCTTGGCCGGCGCCCAGTCCGGCACGGTGCCGGCGTACAGGTAACGGTCGCGCCCGGTCAGGTAGCCGGCCAGCAGCGGCGAGCCGACCACCACCGAGATGCCGCGCTCGGCCAGCCTGGGGAAGGTCTGCTGCAGCGCGCGCTCGTGGTCGAGCAGCGAGTACTGGCAGGCCAGCAGGAAGATGTCCGGGTCGGCCTCGGCGACGCAGCGCAGCGCCGGCTCGGGATCGTTCACGCCCATGCCCCAGGCCTTGATCAGGCCCTCCTCGCGCATCTTCGTCAGTTCCGGGAACGCGCCCTTGGCGGCCTGTTCGAAGTACTCCGGCCAGCGCTCGCCGATGTCGCCGTTGCTCGGCGCCAGGTCGTGGACGAAGACGATGTCGATCTGCGACACGCCCAGCCGCTGCAGGCTGTCCTCGACCGAGCGGCGCACGCCGGCGGCGCTGTAGTCGTAGCGGTAGTCGAACGGCGAGGGATCCTTCCACATCGTCTTCGCCGGCTGCGGCGCGGCGCTGAGCAGGCGCCCGACCTTGGTCGACAGCACGTAGTCGCCCGCGGCGTGGTTGTGCAGGAAGTGGCCGTAGCGGCGCTCGCTCAGGCCCAGCCCGTACCACGGCGAGGTGTCGAAGTAGCGCACGCCGGCGGCCCAGGCGGCCTCCAGCGTCTGCTCGCTCTGCAGGTCGGTGGACGGCGCGAAGCCGTTGCCGATCGGCACACCGCCCAGGCCCAGCC
>JAFADB010000267.1 GCA_023425225.1 Pseudomonadota bacterium | reverse complement strand
GCGATTCCGGCGCGCCGGTGCTGCTCAACAAGCGCGTCATCGTCACCGGCGACCAGATGGTCAACGCCACCGTCAGCACCGACCAGAACGGCCTGCCCGCGGTGAGCATCACCCTCAACAACGTCGCCGGCCAGCGCATGTTCGACTACACCAGCGCCAATGTCGGCAAGCTGATGTCGGTGGTATACATCGAGCGCATCCCCACCGTGACCATGGTGGACGGCAAGGAAGTGCGCGGCGTCCGGGTGAAGGAAGAGGCGCTGGCGCCGACTCGCATCGCCGGCGTGTTCGGCAAGAACTTCCAGACCACCGGGCTGGAGAAGACCGAGGCGGACAATCTCGCCAAGCTGCTGCGCGCCGGCTCGCTGGCCGCGCCGATGGACTTCGTCGAGGAGCGCATCGTCGGCCCCAGCCTGGGCGCGGAGAACGTGCAGCGTGGCGTCACCGCGGTGCTGTACGCGTTCGTGTTCACCCTGGTGTTCTTCACCGTGTACTACCGCATGTTCGGCGTGATCACCTCGCTGGCGCTGCTGATGAACCTGCTGATCGTGGTGGCGGTGCTGTCGCTGTTCGGTGCCACGATGACGCTGCCCGGCTTCGCCGGCCTGGCGCTGTCGATCGGCCTGTCGGTGGACGCCAACGTGCTGATCAACGAGCGCATCCGCGAGGAGCTGCGGCTGGGGCTCACGCCCAAGGCCTCGATCGTCGCCGGCTACGAGAAGGCCTCCGGCACCATCCTCGACGCGAACCTCACCGGCATCCTTGCCGGCGTGGCGCTGTACGCCTTCGGCACTGGTCCGCTCAAGGGCTTCGCGGTGACGCTGATCGTCGGCATCCTGGCGTCGATGTTCACCGCGATCACCGTGTCGCGCGCGCTTGCCGTGCTGATCTACGCACGCCGCAAGAAGCTCAAGTCCCTGGCCATCTGACGGGAGATAACGAACGATGAAACTTTTCCCGTTGCACCTGATCCCCAACAACACCCGGTTCGACTTCATGCGCACGCGGCATATCGCCGTGCTGCTGTCGCTGCTGGTGTTCCTGGCCTCGGTCGGGCTGATCGCCGTCAAGGGCTTCAACTACGCGCTGGACTTCACCGGCGGTACCGTCATCGAGGCGCGCTTCCAGAAGCCGGCCGACGTGGACGGCGTGCGCGAGCGCCTGGAGCGGGCCGGCTACGGCGGCGCCCAGGTGCAGAATTTCGGCAGCGGCGCCGACCTGCTGGTGCGCCTGCAGCCGCACGGCGAGGAGACCAGCAACAGCGCCGAGGCCAACAACCGCGTCGCCCAGGAGGTGCTGGCCGCGATCTCCACGCCGGACAACCAGGCCACGGTGCTGCGCAACGAGTTCGTCGGCCCGCAGGTCGGCAAGGAGCTGGCCCGCAACGGCCTGTACGCGGCTATCTTCGTGATCGTCGGCTTCCTGATCTACATCGCGTTCCGCTTCGAGATGAAGTTCGCGGTGGTGGCCAGCATCACCACGATGTTCGACGTGCTGGTCACCGCGGCCTACTTCTCGCTGACCGGCAAGGACTTCGACCTGACCGTGCTGGCCGGCCTGCTGTCGGTGATGGGCTTCTCGATCAACGACACCATCGTGGTGTTCGACCGCGTGCGCGAGAACTTCCGCAGCCTGCGCGTCGAGCCGCTGGAAGTGATGAACCGCTCGATCAACCAGACCCTGTCGCGCACCATCATCACCTCGCTGGTGTTCTTCCTGTCGGTGCTGGCGCTGTACCTGTACGGCGGCGGCTCGCTGGAAGGGCTGGCACTGTCGCAGATGATCGGCTGCGTGGTCGGCACGCTGTCGTCGATCTTCCTGGCGTGCCCGCTGCTGACCATGGGGCCGCTGAAAGTGACCAAGCAGGACCTGTTACCCAAGGCCAAGGACGTGGAGGCGCTGGCGCGGCGTCCCTGAGCCGGCGGGTATCCTTCGCCACCAGTTGGACCGGGAAAGCCGCGCATTGCGCGGCTTTTCCTTTGGCCGCCTGCGCGCCGGATGTGGACGGCCTCGGATCGCCGGGTCAGTGCGCCGGCTCCAGGCTGGCGCCACCCACCGCCTTGTGCAGCGCGACCACCGCCAGCGCCTGCTGCTCGGCGGCGTCGGCGCCGCTCATCTGCGCCTGGCGCAGGGCGATGCCGGCGTCGAGGGTGTCGAACCTGCTGGCCATGCCGCGCCGGTACAGCATGTCGGCATGCTCGGCCGCGCGCCGGGTGGCCTGCAGGCGGATGGCCTCCTCGGCGGCTAGGCGGCGTCCGGCCTCGACCGCGGCCAGTGCGTTCTCGGTTTCCTCGATGCCTTCGAGCACCGCCAGCCGGTAGCCTTCGATCGCCGCGGCCAGTTCGGCCTCGCGCGCATTCACCACGGCACGACGCGCACCCCAGTCCAGCAGGGGGATGCTGATCGACAGTCCCGCGGTGGCATTGATGGCGTGCCCGGGCAGCGGCGTGCCGACCAGGTTGCCGCTGGCGATCAGGTCGCCGGCCAGGCTCAGGCGCGGGTAGAGGTCGGCGACGGCAATGCCCAGTTCCGCGTCGGCCTGTGCGACCGCGTGTTCGGCGCGCCGGATCTCGGGCCGGACACGCAGCAGGTCGGCCGGCAGCAGCGTCAGGGAGAGATGCTCCACCGACGGCTGCGGAGCCGGCTGCAGCAGTTGCGGATCGACCGTGGCTTGGCCGGTCAGCACTGCGATGCGCTGGGCGGCCTGCCGGATGGATTGTCCCAGCAGGGGCAACTGCGCCGCCGAGCCGGCGGCAGCGGCCAGGCTGCGATCCACCTCAAGGTCGCTGGCGATGCCGGCGTCGCGGCGTTCGCGCGTCAGCGCGACCAGCCGGTTCTGGTCTTCCAGGTTCAGCGCCAGCAGGGCCTGGCGGCGCTGGGCGGCACGCAGTTCGACGTAGCTGCGCACCACCTCGGCCACCACCGATACCCGTGCCATGCGCGCGTCGGCCAGGGCGCCATCGGCGGCCGCGCGCGCGGCATCGCCGGCGGCGGCCGCGCGGCCGAACAGGTCGATCTCCCAGGCGGCATCGAAGCCGGCCTGGTAGTAGCCGCTGGCGCGGGCTTCCTCGCGCAGCAGCGGCGTGCCGTCGGCGCGCAACTCGCTGCGATTCAGGTCGATGTTGCCGGGACCGGACAGGCGCTGCTGGCGGTGGCCACTGGCGTTGGCGTCGAGCCGCGGAAGGCGCTGGGCCAATGCGGGTCGCACGATCGCCCGTGCGGCGCGCAGGCGGTGGCCGGCCTGGGCCAGCGACAGGTTCTGCGCCAGCGTGCGTGCGACCAGGGCATCGAGCATCGGGTCGTCGAAGCCCGCCCACCATCTGGCCGGGTCGATGCCCGGGGTATCCGGCACGGCGTTGCGGTTGCTCCATTGCGCCGCGACCGGCTGTACCGGGTCGGGCAAGGGGCCGAGCGATACGCAGCCGCCCAGCAGGCTGGCGCCGGCCAGCAATGCCAGCGGCCAGGCCGTGCAGCGAAAGCGGGCAGGGGGCCGGTAGTCCATTGTCTTGTCCTTTGGTTCGTCGTCGCTTGACACGCGGTATGTCGGGCAAAATAATAGATTAAGTAGTTAGTCTAGTAAATGAGCAGGCAGGGCCAGCACCTGGCTACGGAGAACGTGATGAGAAAAGTCGACCCGGCAAGGCACGAGGCCAAGCGCCGCCAGATCATCGAGGCGGCGCTGTCGTGCTTCGCGCGCAAGGGCTTCCACGGAACCTCGACCAACGAGATCTGCGCCGCCGCCGGAATGAGTCCCGGCAACTTGTTCCACTACTTCCCGAACAAGCAGGCGGTCATCGCCGCCATCGCCGAGGACGACCGGCGCGAGATGGTGGAGCGCTTCGCCGGCTTGGCCGGGCAGGACGATGTCGTGGCGGCCATCGAGCAACTGGCCGGCGAGCTGCTGCAGCAGTCGGCCGATCCGGTCTATGCGCGCATCAGCATCGAGATCGCCGCCGAGGCCATGAGCAACTCGGAGATCGGCAAGCTGTTCGCGGCCAACGAGGCGCGGGTCAAGGCGGACCTGGTGGCACTGCTCGAATGCGGTATCGCCAGGGGGCAGGTCGATCCGGGACTGCAGCCGGAACTGGCCGCCACCTGGCTGATCGCGCTGGCCGATGGCGCGGTGGGCCGGGCCCTGATGGATGCCGACTTCGACGCCGCGAGCCATGCCCCGGTGCTGATGCGGATGATCCGCCGCTTCCTGGCGCCGTCTCCCGGCTAGGAACGCCGGCTCCCGGCCGCCGCCGGACCTTGTCCCGATCACCCCCGGCACCGACCCGACAGCGGTGCCGCAGGTATCGCCGTGCCTGTCGAAATCCAGGGGAATCCCATGCAAAGCGCAGTCCCCCTTGCTGCAACGTCTCTCATCACGGAACAGCAATGGGCAAGTTCCCTTCTCCCGCTTGCGGGGCCACGGCCCCCTTTTCGGGGGAAGGTGGCGCGGAGCGCCGGATGGGGGGCTTTTGCTCTGGCTTTCCCATGCTCCAGGCAACCCCCATCCGCCCTTCGGGCACCTTCCCCCGAAAAGGGGGCCGTGGCCCCGCAAGCGGGAGAAGGGGAGATCCGGGGTGTGCGCCGCCGCCGCTGTCGCCTTGCCCCGATTGCTGGCGGACCCACTTGCGCCCGGAAGCAACCGCTTCCTTTCCGAGCTATACCGATGAATCGTTCCCGCGTTTCCCTTGTTTCCAGGATTCCACCCCGGCTGCGCCGCTGGCTGGTGGCCGTGGCGCTCGCGCTGGCGGCCCTGGCACTGGTCGTCCGCGCCTGGCCCGGCAAGCCGCCGGCAGCCGCCGCCGAGGCGCCATTGCAGGTCGGCACGGCCACCGCCGCGCCGGCGACGCTGGCACGCTCATTGCGCCTGAGCGGCGTCCTGGTGGCGTGCGAGGACATCGCCATCGGTACCGCGCTGCAGGAGCAGCGGGTGGCCGAGGTCCATGCCGAGGTCGGTGACGTGGTGCGGCGCGGCCAACTGCTGGCGCGGCTGGAGGCCGACGGCGTGCAGGCGCAGCTGCGGCAGGCCGAGGCCGCGCTGGCGCGTGCCCGCGCCGCGATGCGCCAGCAGCAGGTGCTGGACGCGGAGGCCCGC
>JAFADB010000239.1 GCA_023425225.1 Pseudomonadota bacterium | reverse complement strand
AGATCGAGTGGCGCGAACAGGTGGGGATAGGCGGTTTCCGACCCGGCAAGTGCCGGATCGGTAGCAGGCTGGCCGGCGGCTGGCGACATGTGGATACGCTTGCGTATGGAGAGCGCGCAGCCTGCCGTCAAATCCGATGCCGTGCAAGTGCGCGGCATGCTGCGCGGGTATTCCGGTGATCCGCCCGTCGCATGTCCTCGTCCGCCGCCTCGATGGAGGTGGCAGTGGGCGGTACCGGGCGGCTCCCCGATGGATTGGTCCGGCGGCGACGATGCGCTTGGCCGTCCCCGCATCGCCCGCGGTGCGGCAGCTACCAGCCCGACAGCGCCAGCTTGCCCACGGTCTTGCCCGACTCGAGCCGCCGATGCGCCTCGCGCAGGTGGGCCGCATCGATCGGGCCGAGCACCTCGGTCAAGGTGGTGCGCAGCTCGCTGGCATCGACCAGGCTGGCCACGCGCGCCAGGATGCGGTGCTGCTCGATCATGTCGGCGGTGCGGAACTTCGCCCGCGCGAACATGAACTCCCAGTGGATGCCGATGCACTTGGCCTTGTACGGATCGCCGATGGGCAGCGGGCCGGCCGGCTCCACGATCAGGCCGACATGGCCCTGCGGGGCCAGGATCTCGCCCAGCGCCTGCCAGTAGCGGTCGGTATCGGCCAGGTTGATCGCGGCATCCACCTGCGCCAGTCCCAGGGCCTGCAGTTGCGGCTGCAGCGGCTGGCGATGGTCGATGACGTGGTGCGCGCCCATGGTCGTGCACCATTCCACCGTCTCCGGGCGCGACGCGGTGGCGACCACGGTGAAGCCGGCATGGCGTGCGAGCTGGATCGCGATCGAGCCCACGCCGCCGGCACCGGCGATCACCAGCAGGCTGCGCCCGCGGTTGTCGCCGTCGAAATCGAACGGCATGCGCTGGAACAGCAGTTCCCAGGCCGTCAGCACGGTCAGCGGCAGTGCCGCGGCCTGGGCGAAGTCCAGCGTGTCGGGCTTGGCGGCGGCAATGCGCGCATCGACCAGTTGCAGCTGCGCGTTGCTGCCAGGGCGGGTGATGTCGCCGGCGTAGTAGACCGCGTCGCCGGGTTGCAGGCCTTCCACCGCCGGGCCGACCGCCTCGACCACGCCGGCGGCGTCGTAGCCGAGCACCCGCGGCTGCGATTCCTGTTGCGGCTTGGGCCCGCGGACCTTGGTGTCGACCGGGTTGACCGATACCGCCTGCACACGTACCAGCAGATCGTGGCCGGTGGGCGCGGCGGGAGGCGGGAGATCCATGTCGACCAGCGATTGCGGATCGTCGATGGGCAGGTAGCGGGTCAGTGCGACGGCTTTCATGGGAACACTCCTGGGACGGGGTTCGTGGGGAGGCGTCTTCGGCCGGGCATCGTGCCGGCGCCGCGGATGCCGGAGCGCGGACCGAAGTGCCGGTGGCGGCATTCGCCGGAAGCGACCGCCACATCATTGCAGCGCCGGCCCCCTTCTTGCACCTTCCCGACGTGGGCTGTGCCGCTACCGATGGCCGGTCACGGCTTTGGGCTCAGCAAGCCGGAACGGAACGGCCGGGGATACATGCGCGGATTTGGCTGCGGGACGCCCCCTGGACAGCGCCGCGGGAGCGGGAGCGGCGGTCTTCACATGGCTGTATGGGAGCTGGGTTCAGGCTGCGATGGCGGGCAACGATCTTCACATGTGTTATGTGACCGTTAACGCGGTCTTCACCTGATCGAGCATAATCTGCGCCGCGATGGCGTGAGGAACGGCCGTCCAAGATGTAGACGAGACATCTGTACTGAATGCCTTACCGGTTTCTATACCCCTGAAACAAGGAGCTGTATCCCATGAACAAAAAGATTCTTGCTGCCGCGCTGGTCGGCGGCCTGGCGGTTGCCCAGGCGGCTTCCGCGCAGGAGTTCGACGATCGCTGGTATCTGACCGGTTCGGCCGGCTTCAACTTCCAGGACAGCGACCGCGGCACCAACGATGCCCCGTTCGGCACCCTGGGCTTCGGCAAGTTCGTCAGCCCGAACTGGTCGCTGGACTTCGAACTGAACTACCAGAACCCGAATTTCGACGCCAACCAGGACCTGAACTGGAGCCAGTACGGCGCTTCGTTCGACCTGCGTCGCCACTTCATCAAGGAAGGCCGCGGCTGGAACCCCTACGTGCTGATGGGCCTGGGCTACCAGCGTTCGGAAGAGGAGTTTGACAACTCCCCGAGCGTCAACTCCCCCGGCCAGGTCAAGGATGGCAACTTCGCCGCCAAGGTCGGCGTCGGTCTGCAGACCACCTTCGAGAACCGCGTCGCGGTGCGTGCGGAAGTGGCCTACCGTGGCGACTTCAACGACCAGAGCCATGCCGCTCCGAACGAAGACTGGTTCGGCGACACCCTGGCTTCGGTCGGCGTGGTGATCCCGCTTGGCCCTGCTCCGTCCGCTCCGGTCGTGGCTCCGCCGCCGCCGGCTGCTCCGAGCTGCGCCGATCTGGATGACGACGGCGACGGCGTCAACAACTGCGACGACAAGTGCCCGGATTCCCAGCCCGGCCAGACCATCGGTCCGGACGGCTGCCCGGTGCCGGTGTCGATCGACCTGAAGGGCGTGAACTTCGACTTCGACAAGGCGACCCTGCGTCCGGACGCCGTGGCGATCCTGAGCGAGGCCACCGAGATCCTGAAGCGCTACCCCGACCTGCGCGTCGAGGTTGCCGGTCACACCGACTCGATCGGTACCGATGCCTACAACCAGAAGCTGTCCGAGCGTCGTGCCAAGGCTGTGTACGACTACCTGACCAGCAATGGCGTGGACGCTTCGCGTCTGGTCGGCCCGATCGGCTACGGCGAGAGCCGCCCGATCGCTCCGAACACCAACCCGGATGGTTCGGACAATCCGGAAGGCCGTGCGAAGAACCGCCGCACCGAGCTGAACGTCCAGAACTAACGGACGCCAGCTTGCGTTTCACGACAAGGCCCGGCTCTGCCGGGCCTTGTTCGTTTTTGCGCCCTTGCCGGCGAGGACGCACCGGCCCGCGCATTCATTTTCCTTTCGGGGTAACCAGTTAGGCGTTCTACTGCATGCGCTGCTTGAAAAGGGCCCCCGGCGCTGCCTACACTCGCGCGGTCCATCCCACTGGAATACCTCGATGCTGCGCACCGCCACGGCCGGATTGTTCGCCCTCGTCCTTTTCTCGCCGGCCGCATACGCCGCGGTCGATTGCTCTGCCAGTGCGATCGCCTCCGCGCCGCTGCCGTTGCCGGCAACGGTGGTGGCGCCTGCGGCGGCCGAGTTCTATGCGCGCAGCGTGCAGCTGGGCATGCCTAGTGGCGTGCTGAGCGCCGGTTACGACCAGGAGCTGACGGCCGACCGTGTGCTGCAGCGCCTGCGCATCGAAGGCTGCCAGGGCGCCGCGGCGGCGATTCCCGGTGGCGGCGCGGTCAACCCGAACGATCCGGCCGCCTACAAGCCGCAGACCGCCTTCGACAACACGCCGTGGCGCTTCGACATGAGCCAGAACGGCAAGCGCATGACCGCCGAGGAATTCGATGCCTGGATGAAGGCGCGCGGCGTGCGCGTGGTCAAGGCGCGGCCGGCGGCGCAGCCGGCTGTCGAGGCGCAGGCGGCGGAAGCGGCGCAGACGCAGTGATCCGCGTGCAGCGGTGAGCCGTCGGCCGCAACGGCCGGGAAGGCCGGTTTCGGCGCGCATCCGCACGGATGCCGTGGCTGTGCGCCACGGCTTGGCCCGCGTGTTGTCCAAGCACGGCGTGTGCTCGCGCAGCGAGGCCGCGCGCTGGATCGACCAGGGCCGGGTAAGCGTCGACGGACGGGTGGTGCGCGACCCGGAATTCCCCATCGTCGAGGGCCGCCATGTGGTGGCGGTCGATGGCCAGCCGCTGTCGGCGCGGCAACGGTTGTACCTGATGCTCAACAAGCCGCGCGGACTGGTGACCACCGCCAGCGACGAGCATGGGCGCGATACGGTCTACCGATGCCTGGACGGTGCCGGCCTGCCCTGGCTGGCGCCGGTGGGGCGCCTGGACAAGGCCAGCGAAGGCCTGCTGCTATTCTGCAACGACCCGCAATGGGCGGCAGCGATCACCGATCCCGATACCGGCCCGCACAAGACCTACCACGTGCAGGTCGATTGCGTGCCGTCAGTGGCGCAGAGGCAGGCGATGCTGGCGGGCGTGGGGCAGGGTGGCGAGGTCCTGCGTGCCAGTGCCGTCCGGCTGCTGCGCCAGGGCGAGCGCAACGCCTGGCTGGAAATCGTCCTCGACGAAGGCCGCAACCGGCAGATCCGCCGCCTGCTGGAAGCGCTCGGCATCGGCGTGCTGCGCCTGGTCC
Organism: Pseudomonadota bacterium; assembly: GCA_023425225.1. Lineage (GTDB taxonomy): Bacteria > Pseudomonadota > Gammaproteobacteria > Xanthomonadales > Xanthomonadaceae > MMGLT7. The sequence goes on along the minus strand of JAFADB010000239.1, from coordinate 15,228 downwards.
GGGTGGCGATCGGGGAACTAGCATTGGGCGAGCTACCCAAAGGCGGCTGGCGGATGCTTGATGCCAACGAGGTGCGCGTGCTGGCCGGCGGCGGCAAAGCCGGCTAGCCGCGTCGATCGGGCCAGCCTCGGCCGTTGTCCTGGATGATCGATCCGCCGGGCGGGCCTGAGTTGGCGGGGGCGCGTTCATCCGCTGCACGGTGTAGTGGCTTTGTCGCCGGAGCGCGTATGGCGGCGTCCAATGCGGGGCCGCTGCATGCTCATCGCCGTGTCCACTGCCCGCACCAGCCGGCGCGTTCGCCCTGCAAAGGGAAGGCCAGCTTCAGGCACGGGAAGCGGTCGGGGCCGGGCCGTTTCGCCAGTTCGCGGACATCACGAACGCCGAGCCAGTGCGCGCCGCCGGCCGAGAAGATCGGCTCGTGGCGCGCACCTTCGGTTGGACCGTAGTCGCACGCATGCACGTCGATGGGCTTCGAGCAGGGTCGATGTCTGCCCACCGCGCATGACGGATTGGTGCCGGCGGCCGTCAGTCTTTCAGCACGCCCAGTTCGTGGCCGATGCGGACGAACGCGTCGGTGGCGCGGTCGAGCTGCTCGCGGCTGTGGGCGGCGCTTATCTGCGTGCGGATGCGCGCCTGGCCCTTGGGCACCACCGGGAAGAAGAAGCCGATGGCGTAGATGCCTTCCTCCAGCAGCCGCTCGGCGAAGCGCTGCGCCAGCGGCGCGTCGTACAGCATCACCGGGCAGATCGGGTGCACGCCGGGCTTCACGTCGAAGCCGGCGGCGGTCATCTTCTGGCGGAAGTAGGCGGTGTTCTCGGCCAGTTTCCCGCGCAGCTCGCCGGCGGCGTCGAGCATCTCGAACGCCTTGATGCCGGCGGCGACCACGTGCGGCGGCAGCGAGTTGGAGAACAGGTACGGGCGCGAACGCTGGCGCAGCAGTTCGATCACCTCGGCGCGGGCGGTGGTGAAGCCGCCCAGCGCGCCGCCCATCGCCTTGCCCAGGGTGCCGGTGATGATGTCGATGCGGTCGAGCACGCCCTTGACCTCGGCCGAGCCGCGCCCGCTCGCGCCGAGGAAGCCGGTGGCATGGCACTCGTCGATGTGCACCAGTGCGCCGTACTTCTGCGCCAGCGCGGTGATCTCGTCGAGCGGGGCGATGAAGCCGTCCATCGAGAACACGCCGTCGGTGGTGATCAGCTTGGTGCGGCAGCCGGCAGCGTCGGCGGCCTGCAGCTGCGCTTCCAGGTCGGCCATATCGCAGTTGGCGTAGCGGAAGCGCCTGGCCTTGCACAGGCGCACGCCGTCGATGATCGAGGCATGGTTGAGCGCGTCGGAGATGATGGCGTCGCGCTCGTCAAGCAGCGGCTCGAACAGGCCGCCGTTGGCGTCGAAGCAAGCGGCGTAGAGGATGGTGTCGTCCTTGCCGAAGAAGCCGGAGATGGTTTTTTCCAGCTGCTTGTGCAGGTCCTGGGTGCCGCAGATGAAGCGCACCGAGGCCATGCCGAAGCCGTGGCTGTCCAGCGCGGCCTTGGCGGCGGCGATGAGATCCGGATGGTCGGCCAGGCCCAGGTAGTTGTTGGCGCAGAAGTTCAGTACGGTGCGGCCATCGGCCAGGGTGATCTCGGCGGACTGGGGGCTGGTGATGATGCGTTCGGACTTGAACAGGCCCTGGTCGCGGATCGAAGCCAGTTCGTCGGCGTAGCGGCGGGTCGGGATGGTGGCGGAGTCGTTCATGTTCGGGTCGCGAAGAAGGATTGGGGCGATTCTACCGGGCGTCTCCACGCCGGCATCGCGGGACGGCCGGGTCTAATGGACAAACGCTATGAGTGGCGCCTCTTTCGTCATTTCTCGCGCCTGTCGTCATTGCCGAGCATGGCGCCATCCCGGTGGGAACCCGGCGGCGGGGATGCGGCGGCGGCGAGGTGTCGCTAAGGTGTAGGCGACCATCCGCCCGCGCGGTTGCCACATGACGTTCGTGGCCGGCCGGATCCACGCCAGGGAGCCATCGGCAACAGAACGTCCGTGCGCACTGCCGTCGACGCGGCGCAGATGCGCGGTCCCCCATGATTCCGGAGTCAGCAAGATGAAGCATCGGTTCCCACGACTTGCCGCCGCCCTCCTGGCGTTCTCCGCCACGGTACTGTGCGGCAGCACCTTCGCCCGCGACGTGCAGCTGCTGAACGTCTCCTACGACCCCACCCGCGAGCTCTACCGCGACTACAACGCCGCCTTCGCCAGGCACTGGAAGCAGACCACGGGCGACACGGTGACCATCGAGACCTCCCATGGCGGCTCCGGCAAGCAGGCGCGCGCGGTGATCGACGGCATCGAGGCCGACGTGGTCACGCTGGCGCTGGCCTACGACATCGACGCCATCGCCGAGCACGCCAAGCTGCTGCCCGACGACTGGGAGTCGCGCCTGCCCGACAACAGCGCGCCGTACACCTCGACGATCGTGTTCCTGGTGCGCAAGGGCAATCCCAAGGCGATCAAGGACTGGCCGGACCTGCTGCGCTCGGGGGTGTCGGTGATCACCCCGAACCCGAAGACCTCCGGCGGCGCGCGCTGGAACTACCTGGCCGCCTGGGCCTACGGCGAGCGCATCTTCAAGGGCGACCGCGCCAAGGTGCTGAACTACATGCGCGCGCTGTTCCGCAACGTGCCGGTGCTCGATACCGGCGCGCGCGGGGCCACCACCACCTTCGTCCAGCGCGGCATCGGCGACGTGCTGCTGGCCTGGGAGAACGAGGCGTTCCTGGCGCTGGAGGAGCTGGGCCCGGACAAGTTCGAGATCGTGGTGCCCAAGCTGTCGATCGTCGCCGAGCCGTCGGTGGCGCTGGTGGACAAGAACGTGGACAAGCACGGCACCCGCGAGGTGGCGCAGGCCTACCTGCAGTACCTGTATTCGCCGGAAGGGCAGAAGATCGCCGCCGCGCACTACTACCGCCCGCGCCATCCCGAGTACGCCGATCCGGCCGATGTCGCGCGCTTCCCCAAGGTGGAACTGGTGACGATCCAGCAGGCGTTCGGCTCCTGGGCCAAGGCGCAGCAGGAGCACTTTGCCGACGGTGGCGTGTTCGACCAGATCCAGTCGGGCAAGTAATCCGTGTCGACCGCCGCCGCAACGCCGGCGCGGCGCCCGCCGCGCCGCCGGGTGATTCCCGGCTTCGGCCTGAGTCTGGGGATCACCCTGGCCTGGCTCGGGCTGATCGTGCTGATTCCGCTGCTGGGCGTGTTCGTCAAGGCCAGCGGGCTGGGCTGGTCCGGGCTGTGGCAGGTGTGGAGCGAGCCACGGGTGCTGTCGGCGCTGCGGGTGAGCTTCGGCACCGCGCTGGCGGCGGCGACGTTCAACGCGCTGATGGGGACCTGGGTGGCCTGGGTGTTCGTGCGCTACCGCTTCCCCGGCAAGCGCGTGTTCGACGCCATGATCGACCTGCCGTTCGCGCTGCCCACCGCGGTGGCCGGCATCGCCCTGACCGCGCTGTACGGCGGCAACGGCTGGGTCGGGCGCTGGCTGGAGCCGCTGGGCGTCAAGGTGGCCTACACCCAGCTGGGCATCGTGGTGGCGCTGGTGTTCGTCGGCCTGCCGTTCGTGGTGCGGGTGGTGCAGCCGGTGCTGGTCGAAAGCGAGCGCGAGCTGGAAGAGGCGGCCGCCACGCTCGGCGCCGGCCGCTGGCGCACGGTGACCCGGGTGCTGCTGCCGGCGCTGTGGCCGGCGGTGCTGACCGGGTTCGCGCTGGCGTTCGCGCGCGGCGTCGGCGAGTACGGCTCGGTGATCTTCATCGCCGGCAACATGCCCGGCGTCACCGAGATCGCGCCGCTGCTGATCACCATCCGCCTGGAGGAATTCGACTATGCCGGCGCCACCGCGATCGCCGCGGCGATGCTGCTGCTGTCCTTCGCCGTACTGCTGCTGGTGAACACGCTGCAGGGGCGGCTGTCCAGGCGCGGATGGCAGGCGGGCTAACATGCACGACGTCGCCTCCACCATGGCTGCTGTTCCCGTGGCATCCAAGTCCCCCTCCCGCGCGATCCGTGCCGACGCCGCCGTCACCGAGCCGGCCTGGGCGCGCTGGCTGCTGATCGGCGGTGCGCTGGCCTTCCTGCTGTCGTTCCTGCTGCTGCCGCTGGCGCTGGTGTTCGGCGAGGCGCTGCGCGGCGGCTGGCGGGTGTTCTGGAAAGCCGTCGCCGATCCGGACGCGCTGGCGGCGATCCGCCTGACGATGCTGGTCAGCGCCATCGTGGTGCCGCTGAACCTGGTGTTCGGCGTGGCCGCGGCGTGGGCGGTGAGCAAGCACGAGTTCCGCGGCAAGCGCCTGCTGGTGAGCCTGATCGACCTGCCGTTCTCGGTCTCGCCGGTGGTGGCCGGACTGGTGTTCATCCTGATCTTCGGCCGCACGGGCTGGGCGTGGCCGCTGATCGACCACGGCTGGCGGGTGGACCTGCCGCTGCTGGGTCAGACGCTGATCCAGCTGCCGAAGATCGTGTTCGCGCTGCCGGGCATCGTGCTGGCCACCACCTTCGTCACCTTCCCGTTCATCGCCCGCGAGCTGATGCCGCTGATGGAGCAGCAGGGCAGCGACGAGGAGCGCGCGGCGCTGAGCCTGGGCGCCGGTGGCTGGCAGACGTTCTGGCGGGTGACCCTGCCCAACATCCGCTGGGGCCTGCTGTACGGCGTGCTGCTGTGCGGGGCGCGCGCGATGGGCGAGTTCGGCGCGGTGTCGGTGGTGTCCGGGCATATCCGCGGGCGCACCAACACGCTGCCGCTGCACGTGGAGATCCTCTACAACGAATACGCCTACAGCGCCGCGTTCGCCTGCGCCTCGCTGCTGGCCCTGGGGGCGCTGGTCACGCTGGCGCTGAAGTCCTACCTGGAATGGCGCCACGGCGATTCGCTGGCGGGCGGCCATCGACACTGAGGCCGGCATGGGCATCCGCATCCAGAACCTTTCCAAGCGCTTCGACGATTTCGCCGCCCTCGACGGCATCGACCTGGACATCCACCACGGCGAGCTGCTGGCGCTGCTGGGCCCGTCCGGCTCGGGCAAGACCACGCTGCTGCGGGTGATCGCCGGGCTGGAGCATGCCGACGCCGGGCGCGTGCTGTTCGACGGCGAGGACACCACCCACCTGAGCGTGCAGTCGCGCCGGGTGGGCTTCGTGTTCCAGCACTACGCGCTGTTCCGGCACATGACCGTGTTCGAGAACGTCGCCTTCGGCCTGCGCGTGCGCAAGCGCAGCGAGCGCCTGCCGGCGGCTGGGATCGCCGCGCGCGTGCGCGAGCTGCTGTCGCTGGTGCAGCTGGAGGGGCTGGAGAAGCGCTATCCGGCGCAGCTGTCCGGCGGCCAGCGCCAGCGCGTGGCACTGGCGCGCGCGCTGGCGATCGAACCGCGCGTGCTGCTGCTGGACGAGCCGTTCGGCGCGCTCGATGCGCAGGTGCGGCGCGACCTGCGGCGCTGGCTGCGCGAGCTGCACGAGCGCACCGGGCTGACCACGGTATTCGTCACCCACGACCAGGAAGAGGCGCTGGAACTGGCCGACCGCGTGGCCATCCTCAACCGCGGCCGCATCGAGCAGCTCGCCGATCCGGCCAGCATCTACGAGCGGCCGGCCTCGCCGTTCGTGTATTCCTTCGTCGGCTCGGTGAACCGCATTCCCGGCACGCTGGCCGACGGACGGCTGCAGGTGGCCGGGCTGTCGCTGCCGGCCACCGAGGCCACCCGCCTGCAAGGCCCACTGGAGCTGTACGTGCGGCCCGAGGACCTGGTGCCGGGCGAGCGCGGCTGGCCGGCGACGGTGGTGTCCAGCCTGCGCAGCGGCCCGCGGCTGCGGTTGCGGGCGAAGCTGGAGCCGGCCGGCCAGGAGGTGGAAGTGGAACTGCCGGCCTCGGAAGACGCCGCGCGCTATGCGCCCGGTGCGCAGCTGCATCTGGCGGCAAGGCAGTACGGGGTGTTCGCCGCCGGCTGATCACCTTTGGGAGTCGGGCAAGAGCACGGAGGCGGACCCATGCGGTCGACGTCCGCGCAGGGATACCGCCCCCTCCCTTTCGCCGAAGGCGAAGGGGAGGGTTGGGGAGGGGTAGCTCTTTGCCTGGCCTTGCTCCGCCCGCTTGGCAACCCATTGCCGGACAACACAATCAAGAGCCGGAGCAACGGCACCCGCCCAACCCTCCCCTGCGCTGCGCGCAAGGGATGGGCTGCGTCAGTGCTGTGGCGATCGTGGCCGGTGTGCGACTGCCGCGCTCAATTCCAGCTCAGCACCACCTTGCCGGCCTTGCCTTCCTCCATCAGCTCGAAGCCCTTCTGGAAGTCGTCGATCGGCAACTGGTGGGTGAGCACCTTGCCCAGCGGGAAGCCGCTCAGCACCAGTTGCGTCATCTTGTACCAGGTCTCGTACATCTTGCGGCCGTAGATGCCCTGCACGGTCAGGCCCTTGAAGATGATCCTGTCCCAGTCGCAGCCGGCGCCCCTGGGCATGATGCCGAGCATGGCGATCTTGCCGCCGTGGTACATGCACTCGAGCATGTCGTTGAACGCGCGCGGGTTGCCGCTCATTTCCAGGCCGACGTCGAAGCCCTCCATGTGCAGGTCGGCCATCACGTCCCTGAGCGAGGTGTTGGACACGTTCACCACGCGCGTGGCGCCCATGTCGGCAGCCAACGCCAGGCGGTAGTCGTTGACGTCGGTGACCACCACGTTGCGCGCGCCGATGTGCTTGCAGATGCCGGCGGCGATCACCCCGATCGGGCCGGCGCCGGTGATCAGCACGTCCTCGCCGACCACGTCGAACTCCAGCGCGCAGTGCGCGGCGTTGCCGAACGGATCGAAGAACGCGGCCAGCTCGGACGGGATCGGATCGGGGATCGGCCACAGGTTGCTGGCCGGCATGACGATGTACTCGGCGAAGGCGCCGTCGCGGTTCACACCGATGCCGACGGTGTGCGGGCACAAGTGCGGGCGGCCGCCGCGGCAGTTGCGGCAATGGCCGCAGACGATGTGGCCCTCGGCCGACACCCGCTGCCCGACCTCGTAGCCGCCCACGCCGGGGCCGAGCGCGGCGATGCGGCCGACGAACTCGTGGCCGATCACCAGCCCCGGCCGGATCGTGCGCTGGCTCCATTCGTCCCACAGGTAGATGTGCAGGTCGGTGCCGCAGATGGCGGTCTTCTCCACCTTGATCAGCACCTCGTTCGGGCCGGGCTGCGGCACCGGCACCTGCTCCATCCAGATGCCCTTGGCGGCTTCGCGCTTGACCAGCGCCTTCATCGTCTGTGCCATCGGTGTTGCAACCTTCGCGGGTCGAAAAGAGCGGCGATTATATGTTGCGTGCGAAACCATCCTGCTGCGGCGCAACGCCGGCCGCGCGACGAGGTGCCATTGGTCATGGGTGGGAGGCCGGGCAGGCCCGGTAGAATTGTTACTTCTTTACATCCGGAACCCATCGATGCGCATCAAGCTGCTTGCCGTTTCCGTCACTGCCGCCCTCGGCGCGGCCTCCAGCGCCCAGGCGGGCGAGGGCATGTGGGTGCCCCAGCAGTTGCCGGAGATCGCCGGCCCGCTGAAGCAGGCCGGGCTGCAGCTTTCGGCCGAGCAGTTGTCCGACCTCACCGGCGACCCGATGGGCGCGGTAGTCGCACTCGGCGGCTGCACCGCCAGCTTCGTCTCGCCGCAGGGGCTGGTGGTGACCAACCACCATTGCGCCTACGGCGCCATCCAGCTCAACTCCACGCCGCAGAAGAACCTGATCCGCGACGGATTCAACGCCCCAAGCCGCGGCGATGAGCTCAGCGCCGGCCCCAACGCGCGCATCTACGTGCTCGACGAGATCACCGACGTCACCGCGCAGGCCAAGGCCGCCATCGCCGGAGCCGGCAGCGACCCGCTCAAGCGCACCGAGGCGCTGGAGACCTTCAACAAGACGCAGGTGGCGCAGTGCGAGGCCGAGCCCGGCTATCGCTGCCAGCTGTTCAGCTTCTCCGGCGGCAACACCTACCGCCTGTTCAAGAACCTGGAGATCAGGGACGTGCGCCTGGCCTACGCGCCTCCGGGCAGCGTGGGCAAGTTCGGCGGCGACATCGACAACTGGATGTGGCCGCGCCACACCGGCGATTTCTCCTTCTACCGCGCCTATGTCGGCAAGGACGGCAAGCCGGCGGCGTATTCGAAGGACAACGTGCCCTACCAGCCCAAGCACTGGCTGAAGTTCGCCGACCAGCCGCTGGGCGCGGGCGACTTCGTCATGGTGGCCGGCTACCCGGGTCGCACCAACCGCTACGCGCTGGTGGCCGAGTTCGAGAACACCGCCAACTGGACCTACCCGACCGTCGGCCGCCACTACAAGAACCTGATCGCGCTGGTCGAGGCGGCCGGCAAGCAGGACCCGGACATCCAGGTGAAGTACGCCAGCACCATGGCCGGCTGGAACAACGCCAGCAAGAACTACGACGGCCAGCTGGAAGGCTTCAAGCGCATCGACGCCGAGGGCCAGAAGCGTGCCGAGGAAGCCGCGGTGCTGGCCTGGCTGAAGCAGCAGGGCGGCAAGGGTCGCGAGGCGCTCAAGGCGCACGACACGCTGGTGGCGCTGACCGAGAAGTCCAAGGCCACCCAGCAGCGCGACCTGGTGCTTGGCCAGTTCGACCGCACCGGCGCCATCGGCGCGGCGGTGACGCTGTACCGGCTGTCGATCGAGCGCGCCAAGCCCGATGCCGAGCGCGAGTCCGGCTACCAGCAGCGCGACCTGCCGGCGATCGAGGGCGCGATGAAGCAGATGGAGCGCCGCTACGTGCCGGCGATGGACCGCCAGCTGCAACAGTACTGGCTGGGCGAGTACGTCAAGCTGCCGGCCGACCAGCGCGTGGCCGCGGTGGACGCATGGCTGGGTGGCAACGACGCGGCAGCGGTGCAGGCGGCGCTGGACAAGCTCGATGGCACCGCGCTGGGCGATACCGACGAGCGCCTGAAGTGGCTGCAGGCCGACCGTGCCGCGTTCGAGGCCAGCAGCGATCCGGCCATCCAGTACGCGGTGGCGGTGATGCCGGCGCTGCTGCAGCTCGAGCGCCAGGACAAGGTCGAGGCCGGCGAGCGCCTGCTCGCGCGCCCGGTGTACCTGCAGGCGCTGGCCGACTACAAGAAGAGCCAGGGCGAGTTCGTCTATCCCGACGCCAACCTGTCGCTGCGCATCACCTTCGGCAACGTCAAGGGCTACTCGCCCAGGGATGGCGTGGAGTACACCCCGTTCACCACGCTGGAAGGCGTGGTCGCCAAGGAGACCGGCGTCGATCCGTTCGATTCGCCCAAGGCGCTGCTCGACGCGGTCAAGGCCAAGCGCTATGCCGGGCTGGAGGACAGGCGGATCGGCTCGGTGCCGGTGAACTTCCTCTCCGACCTGGACATCACCGGCGGCAATTCCGGCTCGCCGGTCATGGACGCGCACGGCAAGCTGGTCGGGCTGGCGTTCGACGGCAACTGGGAGTCGGTGAGCAGCAACTGGGTGTTCGACCCGGTGATGACCCGCATGATCGCCGTGGACAGCCGCTACCTGGAGTGGATCATGAAGGAAGTGGCGCCGGCGCCGCAGCTGCTCAAGGAGCTCGAACTCGGCCGTTGAACCGGCATCTGAACCGGCATCGGCAAGGCACCTGCGGGTGCCTTGCCTGTTTCAGCTTTCCGTTTGTCTGGGGACCCGCTGCAGACGACTTCAGTCGTGACCGAGTGTTACCGGCGCCTACCAGTCGTCTCCGCGCAGGCGGGGAACCAGCGACGTGAGCTGTGCCACGGCAAGGCACTGGGTCCCCCGTCTTAGCGCACTACTGGCGGGGGAAACTCCGATCGTCGCTCCCGCGAAGGCTGGAGCCCATCGACGTCTCCGCGATCTGCCCCGGAAGTCCCTGGATCCCCGCTTCCGCGGGGATGACGAGAAGCAAGGTTCGGCGCGCAAGCCTTGATCAAGCCTTGATAGTGCGTCTTCGCGGGGACGACGGTCGAAAACCAACACCTGTCAGAGAACATACGGGCGCGCCTGAAGTCGCTCCCTGGTCGCTCGTGCCCCCTGTCTGCCCGCCCTTTCACCTGCAACCAGGACGCAGCAAGGCCTGCGCGACGGCGAGCGGGTATCATGCCGCTCCCCGCCGCGACCTCGGACCGGCGGATCCCCCACGTTTCTCGAGGTCCCTCACCGCATGCGCATCCTGCTTGCCCGTCACGGCGAGACGCCGTGGAACGCCGAAGGCCGCTACCAGGGCCAGATCGACATCCCGCTTTCGCCGGTCGGCGAGGCCCAGGCCAAGGCCCTGGGCGAGCGCCTGAAGGACGTGGACATCCGCAAGGCGGTGGCCTCGCCGCTGTCGCGCGCGCAGGCCACGGCCCGTTTCGCGCTCGGTCCGCAGCGCGAGTCGCTGCTGCTGACCGACGCCGACATCCAGGAGATCGCCCACGGCGAGTGGGAAGGGCTGCTGGCCAGCGAGATCCATGACAAGGATCCGGTGCGCCTGCGCGCCTGGCGCGAGGAGCCGGACACGGTGCTGATGCCTGGCGGCGAATCGCTGCGGCAGGTGCTGGAGCGTTCCTGGCGCGGGCTGGCGAACGCGGCCAACGGCCTGGAGGCGGACGACACGCTGCTGCTGGTGGCGCACGACGCGGTCAACCGGGTGATCCTGTGCAGGGTGCTGGGCATCCCGCTGTCGCGGCTGTGGACCTTCCGCCAGGCGCCGACCACGCTGAACCTGCTCGAAGGCCCGGACGTGGAGCACCTGGAAGTGGTGCGGCTGAACGACTGCTCGCACCACACCCCGTTCTTCGGCGAGGCCAAGCACCGCGCGCTATGAGCCGAGCGCGGCGAGAGGGCCGCACCCGCAGACAGAACTCCCCGCGCCGCAAAGCACCCCCCTCCCTTGCGCGCAGCGCAGGGGAGGGCCGGGGAGGGGTGCCTTTGCTTCTGCGCGTGAACGCCACACCGGAAACCGCAACATCACAAACACCCATGCCCGACACGCCGATCGCCTGGCTTACCACCGATCCCCGACAGGTCTACCCTTGACCTCGCTTCATCCGCCAGACGAACCAGACAGCGCCCGCATCGGCCCCCCATGAGCGACAGCAACCAGACCCTCGCAGACTGGCTCGCCTATATCGAGCAGCAGCACCCCAGCGCCATCGCCATGGGCCTGGAGCGCGTGCGCGAAGTGGCCGCGCGCATGGGCCTGGGCAAGCCGGCGAAGAAGACCATCGTCGTGGCCGGCACCAACGGCAAGGGCTCGACCGTCGCCTTCATCGAGGCCATCGCCCGCGCCGCCGGCTGGAAGGTGGGTGCCTACACCTCGCCTCACCTGCTGCGCTACAACGAGCGCGTGCGTATCGACGGGGCCGAGGCCGACGATGCGCAACTGGTGGCCGGCTTCGAGGCGGTCGATGCCGCGCGCGGCGACACGCCGCTGACCTATTTCGAATACGGCACGCTGGCCGCCCTGCACCTGTTCCGGCAATCCCGGCTGGACCTGGCGGTGCTGGAGGTGGGCCTGGGCGGACGCCTGGACGCGGTCAACATCGTCGATGGCGACGTGGCGGTGATCACCACCGTCGATATCGACCACACCGAATGGCTCGGCCCCGACCGGGAAAGCATCGGCGAGGAGAAGGCCGGCATCATCCGCGCCTGGAAGCCGGTGGTGCTGGGCGAGATCGATCCGCCGTCGAGCGTGCTGCGGCGTGCCTACGCACTGGGCGCCAATGCCATCCGCGCCGGCAGCGATTTCTTCCACGAAGCGATCGACGACGGACACTGGCGCTGGCGCGACGTGGTGTTCCGCATGGACCTGCCGATGCCGCGGCTGCGCGGCCCGGTGCAGCTGGCCAACGCCGCCGGCGCCATCGCCGCGCTGCGCGCGCTGGGCAAGCCGGTGCCGCGCCATGCCTGGGCCGAGGGTGTGGCCGCCGCGCAGGTGCCGGGGCGGCTGCAGGCCTTCGAGGTCGACGGCGTGCCGGTACTGGTCGATGTCGGCCACAACCCGCAGGCGGCGCGCGAGCTGGCGGCGGCGCTGAAGGCGCGGCCGGTCGCGGGCCGTACCCTGGCGGTCTATGCCGCGCTGGCCGACAAGGACGCGCCGGGCGTGGCGCAGGCGCTGGACCATGCGATCGACCAGTGGCACGTGGCCGGACTGGACGGCGCGCGCGGACAATCGGCCGCGCGGCTGGGCGAGCGGCTGCGCCAGGCCGGCATCGTCGCGACGGCATCGGCCGACACCGTGGCCGATGCCCTGCGGCAGGCGCTGGCGCAGGCCCGCGCCGACGACCGGGTGCTGGTGTTCGGCTCGTTCCATACCGTGGCCGAGGCGCTGCAGGCGCTTCGTTCAGGCGGCTGAGGGCCGCCGCCGCCGCCCCGTCTTATAATCGCGGCGGCACTCCGCCACGCCGCCTACGCCAACCGTGGATACCACTTTGAAACAGCGATTGATTGGCGCCATCGTCCTGGTGGCACTGGCCGTGATTTTCCTGCCGATGCTGGTCAAGGGACCGGCGCCGGACAGCGGCGTTTCCGACGTGCCGCTGAAGGCCCCGGAGCAGCCGTCCGACGGCCAGTTCGAGACCCGCGAGTTGCCGCTGGTCACGCCGGGCGATGCACCGGCGGGCGGTGCCGTGGGCATGGGCGGACAGCGCGCCGCCGAGCCGGCGCCGGTGCAGGACAACCCGGACGCGGCCGACCTGGCGCAGCCGGCCGGGACCGCGTTGCCGCCGGCCACCGCCGCGGGCAACTACGCGGTCAATTTCGGCGCCTATGCCAGCCAGGCCGATGCCGACGCGGTGATCGCGCGGCTCAAGCAGTCGCAGCTGCCCGGGTTCAGCGAATCGACCACCGTCAATGGCCGCCCGGCCTGGCGCGTGCGCATCGGCCCGTATGCCGAGCGCGCGCAGGCCGAATCGGTGCGGCTGGAAGCGGTGAAGGTGCGCAACGACGTCAATGCGCAGGTGGTGACGCTGGATGCGACCCCCGCGGCGCCGGCCGCCCAGCCCGCCCAGCGTCCGGTGGCAACCACCCCGCAGGCTCCCACACGGACCGAAGCGCTGCCGCCCGAGCCGGCCAGGCCAGCGCCCGCCAAGCCGGCGGTGGCCAGCAAGCCCGCCCCCGCCAAGGCGGAACCCCGGGCCGAAGCACCCGCACCGGCCGCGCCGGCGGCCCCCGCCGCCTCCGGCGTCGGCTTTGCCGTGCAGCTGGGGGCGTTCGGCAACGCCGCCGATGCCAATGCCCTGCGCGACCGCGTGCGCGCGGCCGGGTTCAGCGCCTTCGTCGAGCAGGTGCGCACCGACAAGGGCATGCTCAACCGCGTGCGCGTGGGACCGGTGGCCAATCGCGCCGAGGCCGAGCAGCTGAAGGCACAGGTCGCCGCCAGGGTCGGCATCGCCGGCATGGTGCGTCCGCATCCGTAAGGTTCCCTTGCCCGCGCCGCCAGCACGGGGCAGGCCACTGGAGGAGGCGTCCATGGCTGAATCCGCATCCCGTCGGTCGCCTCGATGATCGACCTTGTGCTGCTGGCCGTCGTCGCCATATCTGCCCTGCTGGGATTGCTGCGCGGGTTCGTCGGCATCGTCGTGGGCACGTTGTCGTGGGTGCTGGCGGGATGGGCCACGTTCCGCTTCGGCGCCGATGCCGGCCTGTGGCTGTCCGGCAGTGCCGCGCCGACGATGACGCACTACGTGGCCGGTTACGCGCTGGTGTTCGTGGCGGTGATGGTGGTGGTGGCGGTGCTGGGCATGCTGATCCGCGCCGCGGTGGATGCCACCCGCCTGACCGGTACCGACCGTTCGCTGGGCCTGGGCCTGGGCGCGCTGCGTGGCGCGCTGTTCGCCTGCGTGCTGGTGCTGTTGATGGGCTTCACGCCGCTGCCGCAGGAACCGGCGTGGCGGCAATCGCACCTCGTGCCGGTCCTGCTGCCTGCGGCTGACTGGATGCGCACGCAATTGCCGGACTGGTCGGTGCCGGACATGAACGTGCCGGCGATGGAGTTGGGCAAGTTGCCGCTGGCAGGCGATAATGGCGGCCTAGACGAGGCGCTTTCGGGCCCGTCCCTGCACGGTGTGGTCGGTCGCGTGCTGGGACAACCCGCTGCCGGCAATGGGGCCGGCCACGACGCGGAGCCGGCGGGCGCATTGCCCGCCAACATCGATCCGGCACAGGCCCGCCCCGAACTGCACGATCCGGTGCGGGCCGAATCCAGCGGCCAGGCACGGCCACCTTCACAGTAGCGGCTTCGGCCGAAGCGGAGAACACGCATCATGTGCGGCATTGTCGGTATCGTCGGCAACCAGAACGTCGCCGGGCAACTCTATGACGGGTTGACGGTCCTGCAGCATCGCGGCCAGGACGCGGCCGGCATCGCCACCGCCAACGGCACCCGGTTGCGGGTGCAGAAGGCCAACGGCCTGGTCCGCGACGTCTTCGACGAGAAGAAGATGGCGGTGCTGGAGGGACGCATCGGCATCGCCCATGTGCGCTACCCCACCGCTGGCTCGGAGGGCATGGACGAGGCGCAGCCGTTCTACGTCAACTCGCCCTATGGCATCGCCCTGGCGCACAACGGCAACCTGACCAACACCGAGGCGCTGCGCCAGCAGGTGTTCGAGGCCGACCGCCGCAACATCAACACCGACTCGGACAGCGAGGTGCTGCTGAACGTGTTTGCCTACGAGCTGGACGCGCAGCGCATGCTCACCCCCGAGGCGGCGATCCGCGCGGTGGCCGGCGTGCACCGCCGCTGCAAGGGCGGCTACGCGGTGGTCAGCCTGGTGCTGGGGCTGGGACTGGTGGCGTTCCGCGACCCGCACGGCATCCGCCCGCTGGTGCTGGGCAAGCGCGACCATGCCGAGGGCCCGGAGTACATCGTCGCCTCCGAGTCGGCAGCGCTGGACATCCTCGGCTTCACCCGCGTGCGCGACGTGCGCCCGGGCGAGGCGCTGGTGATCACCGCCCGCGGCGAGCTGTTCTCCGAGGTCTGCGCCACCGACGTGGACCACACCCCGTGCATCTTCGAGTACGTGTACTTCGCGCGTCCGGACTCGATGATCGACAACGTCTCGGTGCACAAGGCGCGCATGCGCATGGGCGTCAAGCTGGGCGAGAAGATCCTGCGCCTGCGCCCGGACCACGACATCGACACCATCATCCCGATCCCGGACACCTCGCGCGACGCCGCGCTGGAGATCTCCAACGTGCTCGGGGTGAAGTACCGCGAGGGCTTCG
>JAFADB010000231.1 GCA_023425225.1 Pseudomonadota bacterium | reverse complement strand
TGTGGCGCGTGCGCACCTTCGGTTTCCACCTGGCGCGGCTGGACGTGCGCCAGGAGTCGAGCGTGCATGCGCGCGCGCTGGCCGAAGTGCTGGGCGGCCAGGACACGTTCGACGCGCTGGACGGCGCGGCGCGCGCGCGGCTGCTGACGCCCTATGCCGCCGGCGAGGCCGCGCTGCCGCGTGGCGCCGACGAAGCCGGGCAGCGCCTGGACAAGGTGTTCGCGGCGCTGGCCGACGCGCACCGCCGCCACGGCGCCGATGCGCTGGGCAGCTACATCATCTCCATGGCGCACGACCGCGCCGACGTGCTCGCGGTGCTGGCGCTGGCCCGCCGCGGCGGGCTGGTGGACGCGCACGGCGCGGTGCCGCTGGACATCGCCCCGCTGTTCGAGACCATCGAGGACCTGGGCCACGGCACCGGGGTGCTGCGCGACCTGCTGGCCGACCCGGTCTACCGCGCCCACCTGGCCGCGCGCGGCAACGTGCAGATGGTGATGCTGGGCTATTCGGACAGCGGCAAGGACGGCGGCATCGCCGCCTCGCGCTGGGGCCTGCAGCGCGCGCAGGTGGAACTGGTTGAGGCCGCGCACGAACTCGGCATCGCCCTGACCTTCTTCCACGGCCGCGGCGGCTCGATCGTGCGCGGCGGCGGCAAGACCACCCGCGCGCTGGAGGCCGCCCCGCGCGGCAGCGTCGACGGCCGCCTGCGGGTGACCGAGCAGGGCGAGGTGATCCACCGCAAGTACGGCATCCGCGCGCTGGCGCTGCGTTCGCTGGAGCAGTCGCTGGGCGCGGTGCTGCGCTCGAGCATCCGCCCGCGCCCGCCCGAGCCGCGCGAGGAAGTCTGGAAGCCGGTAATGGAATTCGTCGCGCAGGCCAGCTCGCAGGCCTACCGCGGTTTCGTCGGCCAGCCCGGCTTCATGGCCTATTTCCGCCAGGCCACGCCGATCGACGTGATCGAGCGCATGACCCTGGGCTCGCGGCCGTCGCGCCGGCTGGGCGAGGATGCCGCGCTGTCCAACCTGCGCGCGATCCCGTGGGTATTCGCCTGGAGCCAGGCGCGCGCGGTGATCCCGGGCTGGTACGGGGTCGGCAGCGGCCTGCAGGCGGCGGTGGACGCCGGCCACGAGGACACGCTGCGCGAGATGGCGCACGACTGGCCGTTCTTCCGCACCTTCCTGGACGACGCGGCGATGGTGCTGTCCAAGGGCGACCTGGCGATCGCCGAGCTGTTCTCGCGCCTGTCCGGGCCGCTGCACGCGGAGTTCTTCCCGCAGATCGTGCAGGAGCTGCAGCGCACCCGGCACTGGATCCTGGCGCTGACCGGGCAGCCTTCGCTGCTGGCGCACGACCCGCGCCTGGCGCTGTCGATCCGCCTGCGCAACCCCTACATCGACCCGATGAGCGTGCTGCAGGTGGACCTGCTGCGGCGCTGGCGCGAGGGCGACGGCCAGGACGAGGCGCTGCTGCGCGCGCTGGTGGCCTGCGTCAACGGCGTGTCCCAGGGCCTGCAGAACACCGGTTGAGGCCCCACGACCGGTGCACGCGGAGCACGGCCGCAGTTGCTGTCGGATAATGCGAGCTATGATTCTACTTTATCCCCCTTTCCCCGCCGTCCCGGACGGGACCGCCGATGTCGCCGATGGCAAAGGACTGCAACCCCGATGAAACCGACGCCACGAAGTGAGCGCTGGGCGCGCCACGCCCGCCGCCTGGCCCGCTGCGCGGTGGCGGTGGCGACGCTGTGGGCGACGCTGGCCCTGTTCTACCTGCTCGGCATCGACCGCCCCCTGCACGTGGCGATGCTGCTGCTGTGGCTGGCCATGGGCGTGGCGGCGTGGTGGACGCTGCGGCCGGGTGGCAGCAACCGCGTGGTGGCCGCGATCTTCGCGCTGGGATTCGCCGGCCTGCTGTTCGGCTTCGTGACCATGAAACCGCAGCAGGACCGCGACTGGGCCGACGACGTGGCGCGCCTGCTGCGGGCCGACGTCGACGGCGACCAGGTCACCCTGCACGACGTGCGCGACTTCACCTGGCGCAGCGACAGCGACTACGACGTGCACTGGGACACGCGCCGCTACGACCTGTCGCAGCTGCAGTCGGCCGACCTGGCCATGTCCTACTGGATGGGCCCGGCCATCGCCCACACGCTGGTCTCGTTCGGCTTCGCCGACGGCCAGCGGGTGGTGTTCTCGCTGGAGATCCGCAAGGAACGCAACGAGCAGTTCTCCGCGCTGGGCGGGTTCTTCCACAAGTTCGAGGAAGTGCTGGTGGCCGCTGACGAGCGCGACATCCTGCGCGTGCGCACCAATGTGCGCGGCGAGGACATGTACCTGTACCGGCTGAACATCCCGCCCGAGGGGCTGCGGCAGATGTTCATGGGCTACCTGGGCAAGGCGCGGCAGTTGCAGGGCGCCCCGCGCTTCTACAACACCCTGACCAGCAACTGCACCACCATCGTCTACCAGCTGGCGCGGCTGATCGACCCGGGCCTGCCGCTGGACTGGCGGCTGCTGCTGTCCGGCTACGCGGCGCAGTACGCCTACGACCATGGCGGGCTGATGCCCGGCTACGACTTCGCCACGCTCAAGGCAGGCGGCCACGTCACCGCCCGTGCGCGCGCCGCCGGCGATGCGCCGGACTTCTCCCGGCGCATCCGCGTCGGCATGCCGGGCGAAGACCCGCGGGTGCACCCGTGAGCGCGGCCGCATGC
>JAFADB010000179.1 GCA_023425225.1 Pseudomonadota bacterium | reverse complement strand
GCAGTTGGGCGCGTGCCGAGCGCAGTGCGGCCAGGGCCGCATCACGCTCGGCCAGCGCCGTCTGCGCCTGACCGAGCGCGACGTAGCGCTGCCGGGCCAACGCCTGCAGGCGTTCGGACTGGCGCGCGGCGTCATCGGCGGCGCTTTGCGCACTGGCCACCGCCGCCTGCGCCTGGGCCACCGCGGCATCGCGCTCGCGGTTGTCCTGGATGGCCTGCTGCACCGCCAGCTCGGCGGCGGCAACCGCCTGGCGGTAAGCCAGCGGATCAATCCGGAACAGCGGCTGGCCCGCACTGACCGGCTGGTTGTTGGCCACGCTGACCGCCAAGACACGGCCGGACACCTCCGGCGCAATCCGAGTGACACCGGACAGCGCGCGAGCCTCGGGCGTGATCGGCATGAACCGATCGGCCAGCGCGATGTAGCCCAGCAGCAACGCCCCGATCGCCAGCGCCATCCAGACGCTGCGGCGGAAACGTTGCTCCGGAGTCGGGCCAGCCGCAACCGGCGCGGGAGATGAAACCTGGGCCATGCTTTGCACGATGATTTTGCGGGCGCATAGTCAAACAGGGGCAAGCCCGGGTGGAAACGCGATTCTGGAGAGTTATGCTTCCGAAAAACGGAAGATTTGCATGAATGATTCCATCAGCGATCTACGCCTGCTGGTCGAACTGGTCGCCGCCGGCTCGCTGACCCGCGCCGCGCAAGTCCTGGATAGTTCCCTGCCGGCGGTCAGCCGCCGGCTGGCGGCGATGGAGGCCCGGCTGGGCGTGCGCCTGATCGAGCGCCATGCGCGGCGCTTCCAGTTGACCGAGGAAGGCGGCCGCCTGCACGAGCGCGCGCTGCGCATCCTGGCCGAGGTCGATGAGGCCGAAGCCGAGGCAAGCGCCCGTGGCACCGTGCGCGGCCGGTTGCGCGTCGGCACCCTGCAGGGACTGGGACGCCAGCACATCTCCGCACTGGTCGCCGAATTCGCCGCCCGCCATCCGCAACTAGAAGTCGAACTGCGTCTGTCGGACAAGCCGGACCTGATCGAGGACGACATCGACATCGCCTTGCAAATCGACCCGCCGCAAAGCCCTCGTCTGGTGAGCCGGCACTTGATGCGCAGCCGCCGGGCCATCATTGCGTCGCCAGACTACCTTCGTCATGCACCGCCGCTGCGGCAGCCCAACGACCTGCGGCAGCATCGCTGCATCTGCCTGGTACGCGGGCATCGAGTTCTGGATCGCTGGACTTTCGTTGAGGACGGCCGCCCGCGCGAGATCCAGGTCCCGCATCACCTGCTCTGCGACAGCGGCGAAATCACCCGTGCTTGGGCGCTGGCCGGACACGGGGTCGCGCTGAAATTGCTATGGGACATCGAGGAGGATCTGGTTGCCGGCAGGCTGCAGGAATGCCTGGCCGATACCGTCAGCGAGCGGATCGACCTGTTCGCCGTCTATCCGCAGCAGCGCTACCTGCCGGCTCGGCTGCGCGCCTTCCTGGATTTCGTCGGCGAACGCATGGGTGGCCAAATCGACTGACGCAAGGGATCAGACCTGTCTGCACCTCGCCGGCATCGACAGCACCTCCTGCAGGAAAAGCCGGATGGTTTCACTCTCGACCGCCCCGGCACCAGGCATGAACCCCATCCCATCGCCCGGTTTAACGCTGCGCCGTCTCATTCACCCAACTGCGCCTTGAGATGGTCGATGAGCGCGCGCAACGACGGGGCCATCTGGCGGCTGCGCGGGAAGTACAGGAACCATCCCGGAAACGGCTGGCACCAATCGTCCAGCACCTGCACCAGCCGTTCCGCTTGGATATGCGGTGCCACGATGGCTTCGGTCATGCAGGCCAGGCCGACGCCCGCCAAGGCCGCTGCCAGCAGGGTGTCGGTGTCGTTGCTCACCAGCGGACCGGCAGGCACCAGCGCATGCTTGGCCCCCTCCCGCTCGAACTCCCATGCCAGCAGTGACCCGCCTGTTGGCAGGCGGTAGTTGAGGCAGCGATGGGCTTCCAGATCGGTGGGCACGCTGGGCACGGGATGGTCGGCGAAATAAGCGGGCGAGCCGACGACCACACCACGCAACTCGGGTGAGACGCGCACGGCGACCATGTCGCGCTGAACCCGTTCGCCCAGCCGGATACCGGCATCGAACCCGGCCGCCACGATGTCGACCAGATGGTCATCGACCAGGATCTCCAGCTGCACGTCGGGATACGCCTGGGCAAAGCGGCCAAGCATCGGCGTGAGCACCATGTGGGCAGCGGTTCTGGGGGCACTCAAGCGCAGGGTTCCGGCCGGCCGGTCCGCGGCGGACACGGCTTCTTCGACGGCGCCTGCAATTTCGGCAAAGGCGGGCTCGATCCGGTGCAGCAGCCGCCTGCCGGATTCGGTCAGGGCCACGCTTCGGGTCGTGCGGTGCAGCAGCTTGACGCCCAGGCGCCGTTCCAGCACGCGCAGCGTATGGCTGATCGCCGACGGCGAGACGCCCAGCCGAATCGCCGCACGCCGAAAGTTCAGCTCCTGAGCGATCACGATGAACGTCGATAGCTCTGCGTACTCCGTGCTGCTCATTGTTCAACCAAGCTCATCATCCAATGCAAATTGTTGGCGATTATCAAGTTGTACAGATCAATCCACAATGATGCGCATCGTTTGTCGAGAAAGGTTTTCACAATGTCCAGCGAATCGAACTTCATACCCAACCCGGCGCGCTTTTTCGGCCGTGTGGCTTTGGTCACCGGTGCCGGCAGCGGCATCGGCCGCGCGGCGGCGCTCCGCTTTACCCAGGAGGGCGCTTCGGTCGTCCTGGTCGGTCGTCGGGAACAGCCACTGTCGTCGGTCGCGCAGGAAATCGAGAAGGCCGGCGGGCAGGCTTGCGTGGTGCCGACCGATATTTCGGACGAGGCGGCAGTGGACGCGCTGATCGGGCGCGTGCTTGAACGATTCGGCCGGCTGGATTTTGCGTTCAACAATGCCGGGGTGCTGGGTGCGCTCAAGCCGATCGTGGAACTGAGCTGCGAGGACTTCGACACCACAATGGCCATCAATCTGCGCGGCGTCTGGTTGCTGCTGCGCGCCGAGATTCGAGCGATGCTCGACGGCGGCCGGCCAGGTGCCATCGTCAACACCTCCTCCTTCGTGGCCGAAGCCGCCTCCGTCGGCACCTCAGTTTATGCCGCCAGCAAGGCCGCGCTCGACGCGATGATTCGCGCACTGGCGCTGGAAGTGGGGCCGGCTGGCATTCGCATCAACAACGTCGCGCCGGGCCTGATCCGCACGCCCATGAACGCCGATCTCGACGAGACATTGGTGGCCGCCTTCAGCGCGCACGCCGCCCTCAAGCGCGCCGGCGCCCCGGCCGACGTCGGCGATGTCGCCGTCTGGCTGTGCTCGGACGATGCGCGCTTCGTGACCGGACAGACCCTGCTGGTCGATGGCGGGGTGGCGATCCCCGGACTGCGCTGACGCTCGGGCGCAGACTGCTTCGTCGATGGGGGAGAGTTCGGGCCGAGCTGGGGGAGCTTTACATAGCTCTGGTGTCTACGTGATTACTGATCTTGCCCGAGGGCCTGCGCAAGCCGGTCTATGAACAGCCGCACCCGCGCCGCCAAGTGCCGGCGGTGCGGGTAGACCAGATGGATCGGAAGTTCGCCGCCGCCGACGTCGGGAAATAGTTGCACCAGCCGCCCGGCACGCAGGTCGGTCTCGACCAGGAAGTCCGGCAGGAAGGCGATACCCATCCCCGCCAGGGCCGCTTGGTGCAGTGCCTCGCCACTATCAAAGCGCAGCAGGGCCGGGCCGTCGATGACGATCACGCGGTCGCCGGCGGTATCGTGCCGTCGCAGTTGCCAGGCCGTCGATTCCGGCCGCAAGCCATAGATCAGGCGCTGGCAATGCGCCAGGTCCTCCACGTTTTGCGGCATGCCATGCGCCTGCAAGTGAGCCGGCGCCGCATACAGGCCGGGGCGTGTCCAGGTGAGCGGCCGCGCCACCAGTTGCGCATCGACCGGCAGCGCGCCCAGGCGGATGCCCAGGTCGAAACCTTCCTCGACCAGATCGACGAGGCGATCAGAGAAATTGACCTCCACCGCCAGTTGCGGCCACGCCTCCAGCACCTGCTTGAGAAAGGGCAGGATCACGATACGGCCATAGGCTTCCGAGACCGTCAGGCGCAGCGTGCCTCGGGGCACCAGTCGATCCTGTCGCACGCTGGCCTCGGCTTCGCCCAGGTCCTGAAGGATCCGCAGGCAGCGTTCGTGGAAGACGTGACCATCGGCGGTCAGCGACAGGCTGCGGGTGGTGCGGTGCAACAGCCGCACGCCCAGGTGCGACTCCAGCCGCGCCACGGCCTTGCTTGCCGCCGACCGGGTCATCCCCAGCGCCTTGGCACCGGCGGCAAAGCTGCCTGCTTCGGCCACCAAGACGAAGGCCTGGATGGCCCCCAGGTCGAAGCCTGCCGGGGGCAGGCGAGAGGACGTGCGCATGAGGACTCCAACTGGTGAATCACAAGAACCAATCATGATTTTATGATATCGACTGAATCTTTTTCATCACCAAAAGGAATCCCCCATGCTTCCTCCCCTCGCACAACAGGCCTTCGATGGCTGGCTGGCCGCGGCCGCGCCGGTCGTGGACAAGCTCGAAGGCCGCAGCGACCTGGACTGGCCGGCCACTCGCACCGCCTACGACGATGGCCTGGCCCGCCTGTTTCCCGCGCCGCAAGGCGTTTCCTTCTCGACCGTGACGCTCGGCGGGGTGGCTTGCCTGCGCGTCGTGCCCGAGCAAGTGACGGCCGGGCGCACCCTGTTCTACATCCATGGCGGCGGCTATGTGCATGGCGGCGTCAATGGCTACCGCGGCCTGGCCGGGCGCTACGCCCAGGCCCTACAGGCCGAGGTGTACCTGCCCGACTACCGCCAGGCCCCCGAGCATCCCTTCCCCACGCCCATAGACGACACCTTCGACGCCTATCGCGCCTTGCTCGAGAGCGGCATCGACCCGCGTGCGCTGGTAATCTCCGGTGACTCGGCCGGCGGCGCCATGATCGTGACGGTGATGCGCAAGGCGCGCGACGCCGGACTGCCGCTGCCCGCGGCCGGCGTGGCGATTTCGCCCTGGGCCAACCTGACCCACAGCGGTGCATCGGCCACCGTGCGCGACGGGCTGGATCCGCTATGCAGCACGGTTTTCCTGAACACCCTGGCGCGCACTTTCCTCGCCGGCGAACTGCCGACGCATCCGGACGCCTCGCCGGTGTTCGCACCGGTGCATGGCCTACCGCCGGTGCTGGTGCAGATCGGCGAGAACGAGGTGATGCTCAGCGACTCCATCCGCTTGGCGGCCCACCTGGGCGAGAGCCGCGTGCGCACCTCGCTGGAGGTCTGGCCCGGCATGTTCCATGTCTGGCACCAGTTCGCCGGCCTGCTGCCGGAAGCGGACCAGGCCTTGCGCAATGCGGTGCGTTTCCTGGACGACGCACTGCAGGCGCAAGCGCGGTAACAATTGCGTGCCGCGAGAGCGTGGTGGCCGATCACCGCTTCCGCTGGCCCGCCGCCAGAAAGACCTGCTCGCGGAACCATGCGCTGGCGACATCGTCGCGGGTTCGGGGGTGCCAATACGCGCTGATCGTGACCTCAGGCAACTTCAACGGCGGGACGAACAGATCCAGAGCGGCGTCGAAGCGCTGCAACAAGCGTTTGGGCAAGGTGCACAGCAGATCGGTGTTGGCCACCAGCGCCGGCGCCAGCGCATAGCTCTCGGTAGACATGACGACCTGGCGACGACGGCCAAGCCGCTCCAGCGCCGCGTCCACCAAGCCAGCGAACGGGTCGCCGCTGGAAGACACCACCAGGTGCGCCGCCGCGCAGAAGGCCGGCAAGCCCAGTTTGCCGGTGCCACGCGGATGCCCTTTGCGTTGGGCGGTGAGGAAATCATCGCTGAACAATCGCCGCCCGACCCAGCCTTGTTCGGCGCTCTCGCCCAGGCCAACGAACACATCGACCTCGCCTTGCTCCATTTGTCCGTGCAAGCGCGCCCGATCGGGAAGCACGAAACGGATGCGCACCTGCGGGGCCAGTGCGCGCACGCGGTTGAGCAAATCCGCCCCCAGCATCAATGCCGGATTTTCGTGCAGTGCCACCACGAACGTGCGCTGGCTGCTGCGCGGGTCGAAGCTCGTAGGCGTCAGCAGCGCCGCCAGGCCATCGAGCACCTCGCGCAATGCCGGCTGCAGTGCCAGCGCCCGCGGCGTGGGCAGCACCCCGCGTCCATGGGGCGCAGCCACGAACAAGCGCTCGCCAAACACCTTGCGCAGCCGCGCCAGCCGGGCCGACATCGCCGGCTGGCTCAGGCCCAGACGCTGCGCGGCATGGGTGATGTTGCGCTCGGCCAGCAGGGCCTGCAGGGTCAGCAGCAGGTCCATGTCCAGCCCGGGCGGCAAGGCGGGCAAATGCGCCATCGCGGCTATTTTTCCTGGCGATTGGTGTAGGTGACGGGGACCCAATCGTAACCGCCACCGGCGGGGCGCACATGGCCGATGCCGGGGAACGGCAGGTGCGGCGCGGCGATCAGCGTGCGATCGCGGGCGAAGGCGGCAAATTGCGTCTTGCGCACCTCGGCCGCGCGAGCCTGATCTTCGTCGAAGGCGATGGTCACGCCCGGCTCGGGGAACTGCACCGCCGCCGCGTGCGCAAGGTCGCCGACGAAGGTGATGCTCTCGCCGGCGCTATCCAGCCGGTAGAAGGCCGCCCCCGGCGTGTGCCCGGGATGGACGGTGGCGGTAATGCCCGGCAACACCTGCTCGGTGCCGGTGAAGGTCTTGAGCTTGCCGGCCTCCATGTAGGGTTTGAGGGTCAGCTGGGCGATGTCAAAGTAGTGCTGGTCGTAGCCGGTCTTCTTCTGGTTGCTTTCGTCGAAGAAGAAATCCACGTCCGGCTTGCCAACGTAGACCTCGGCATTGGGGAATACGCGCTGGCCGTCCTTGACCAGGCCACCGGAGTGGTCGGAATGGGCGTGGGTGAGCAGTACGTCGGTCACGTCCTGCGGATGCAGCCCTTGCGCGGCCAAGCTGTCGAGCAAGCGACCTCCCTTGCCCGGCCCGAACAACTGGCCGACGCCGGTATCGACCAGCACCCAGTGCCCGGGCAGCTCGATCAGAAAGGCGTTGATCGAGACCTCGATCGGGCTGTGCTCGAAGTTGCGCGCCAGCAGGCGGTCGATGTCCTGCGGCGTCGCTCCTCGCAGCAGGGAACGCACGTCCACCGGCACCGTGCCGTCGGTCAGCGCCGTCACCTGCACGTTACCCACGCGCATACGGTAGCCGCCGGCTTGCTGCGGCATCACGTGGCCAGGAACGTCTGCCTGGGGCTGGACTGGGGACTGGGCCTGCGCCGAGGGAAGTTGGAACAGCACGGCGGCCAGCAGCGCCGCGGCAATGGGGGTCTTGTGCAAGGACATGGTGTGTGGACTCTTGGAAAGGGAAAACGCCATGCTAGGCAGCGCCCTGCCATCCAACCAGACAGCCACGATCGATAAGAGCTATCCACGCCATGGATAGCTTGGGTCATGCACGCGCCGGGCGCGATGGGCCCGGCTTGCGACGAAATGCGGGAATCAGGCGCCCTTCTGCCGCGAACGGAACGCGGCGACCTTCATGCGGTTGCCGCACAGTACCAGCCGCCGCTGCTGGCCGTCTGGGGCCGCAACGACCCCTTCTTCCTGCCCGCCGGGGCTAAGGCCTGGAAGCGCGACATCCCCCATGCCGACGTGCGCTTCTACGACACCTGCCATCTGGCGTTGGAAACCCACGGCGCCGAGATTGGCGCAGTCATCCGGGCGTTTTTGGATCGGAACGTGGGCGCAGCGTAAGCACACGCCGCCCTCACGCCAACCCCGCCTCGGCCATCCAAAGTTCGGCATCGGCACCGGCGGCGATGCGCAGCGGCGCGGCCGGGTCGGTGGCCGCGCGCCACACAGCCTGGGCGACATCGGCCGCGTGGGTGACCGGGCCCTGGTCCTCCAGCACGCTCTGCACGAAGCCCTGCAGCAACGGCGCGTAGTCCGGGTCGTCCATGCCGCGCAGATGCGGCATGGCATTGTCGCCAAAGCGGGTTTGCGGGGCGCGCCCCGGCAGCACCAGGTGCGCGCGCACGCCGAAAGGCTGCATCTCCAGCGCCAGCGAAGCGGTCAAGGCGTTCACCGCCGCCTTGCTGGCGCTGTACACCCCGACCAGAGGCAAGGTCTTGACCGTTACCGTGGAGCTGACGTTGACGATGACGCCAGCGCGGCTGCGACGCATCTGCGGGGCGACGGCACGCACCATGGCCAGCGTGCCGAGCACGTTGGTCTGGAACAGCGCCTGCGCCGTCTCCGGCGCGGTCAGTTCCACCGGCGCCACCGCGCCAAAGCCGGCGTTGTTGACCAGCACGTCGATAGGCCCGGCCGCCTCGACGGCGCGATCGACGCTGGCCGCATCGGTCACGTCCAGCGCCAGCACGCGCAGGCGCGGCGAGGCCGGCAGCAGATCTTCCCGGGGCACGCGCATCGTCGCGATCACCTCCCAGCCGGCATCGAGGAAGCGTTTTGCGGTTTCCAGGCCGAAGCCTGACGAGCAACCGGTAATCAAGACTGTGGACATCGTTTTCTCCGTTCAAGCAGCAATGGCGCCATGCTAGGTCCACAGTTCAAGACTAACTACAATTGAACGTCGATATTTCATTTGAATCAGTCCAGATGTCAGCCATCGATCCCCTGGCCGAGATCGTCACCCTGCTGCAACCCGCCGCCCGCTTCTCCAAACAGGTGACGTGCACCGCACCCTGGCGCATCCAACGCGATGGCACCGGCGAGCCGTTCTACTGCGCCATCCTCGAAGGCGCCTGCCGCATTGCCTTCGGCACCGAGCCACCGTTGGAGCTGCGGGCCGGCGATTTCGTGCTCGCCCCGGCGATGCGCGCACTGCGGATCGAAAGCGTCGATGCTCCGGCCGAGCTGCCCGAGACCGTGCCGGAACAACTCGGCGCCGGTCATTTCCATGTCGGCCCGCGCGGCGGCTCGGCCGAGCTGCGCATGCGCATCGGCCATTGCCGTTTCGGCGCCCCGGATTCGGCCCTGCTGGTCTCGCTGCTGCCCGATCGGGTCATCGTCCGCGACCAGCCCCGGCTGGCCACGCTGATGCAGCTGATCGACGAGGAAGCGCGCGCGCAGCGGGCCGCGCACGAACTGGTGCTGGAACGGTTGCTGGAGGTGCTGCTGATCGAGGCCATGCGCTCGGCATCGGCCACCACCACGGCCCCAGGTCTGGCCCGCGGCCTGGCCGACGAACGCCTGGCCGCGGCGTTGCGCGCGATGCATGCACACCCGGATCGGGCCTGGACCATGGCGATGCTGGCGCAGGAGGCGGCGCTGTCACGCTCGGCCTTCTTCGCGCGGTTCAGCCGCAGCGTCGGCCTGCCGCCAATGGAATACCTGCTGACCTGGCGCATGGCGCTGGCCAAGCAACTGCTGCGCCAGCCGGATCTCGGCCTCGAACAGGTGGCGCAACGCGTGGGCTATGGCTCGGCCAGCGCCTTCAGCGTGGCCTTTGCACGGCAGGTGGGGATGCCGCCTGCGCGCTATGCGCGCGCCGAGGCGGCAAGCCGGGCCGGGGCTGGCGCGCCTGCCCATGCGATGTAAGCCCTCGCATCGTGCTGGCGTGCCCGCGTGAGGCTCGCCCCAGAGTGGACGACCCGGTCAGGGATCACGCCTTCAACCGCTGCGCCAGGTAGTGCGCGACGTCGACCGTTTCAATCCCCTGCTGGGCATTGAACGTGTTGGCCTTGTCCCACCACATGCCGTCTCCGAGGGCGAAGGCCGCCCGGTAGCGGGTCATGACATCGCCAGGGGCCTGCGCCAGATCGGCGCGCAACTTGGCCAGCGTCCATAGCGTTTTCTCGAACCTCTGCCCGGTGACGCGCTCGACCACGGCCGCCAACTCGCCGTAGGAAAGCGTGTCGCCGGCCACGTACACCACCGCGTTGGCGATGCGTGGCTCGGCCAGCAGGATCTCGGTGGTGAGGCGGCCGATGTCCTCCGGCGTGGTCACCGTGACCCTGGTGTCCCACGTGCCCAGGCCATGCAGGGTTCTGGCCTGCAGGCTCACCACCTCGAACGCCGGCTCGAACAGGAAGCTGGTGAACATGCCGGTGGAGACGATCACCCACTCGGTGGACTGCTGGGCGCGCAGCAGTTGGCGCACCTGGTATTGCTCGTCGAACACCGGCTGCCCGCTGCCCTGCCCGACCACGTCATAGTCGACCCCGAACTGCCACGGGAAGTAGCGCTCGACCCGGGCATCCAATGCGGCGCGAGTGATCTTCAACTGGGTCCCGGGGCCGGCCACGAAGCCGGTGCAATTGATCACCGTGCGATAGCGCTCGAACAGGGCTTGCAACGCAGCGACATCGCCGGCCAGGTCGAAGCCGATCACCTCCACGCCCAGGGCCTTGAGAACCGCGAGCGTTTCGCTATCGCCGGGCCGGGTGCTGGAGACGGTCTGCGGCGAAACGACGACCGTGACCGATTGGCCGCGCGCGGCGGCGCGCGGGGCGAGCGCCCGCAGCACCGCCAGGCCCAGTTGACCAGCCCCCAGGACCAGCAGGTCGCGACGATCGGATGGCTTTCCAGACATGACCATAATTTTCTTCCTTCAAATAATGAGATAGATTTCGCGCTGGCCCTCCGGGATGAGCCACAACAGCTTCATGCCCATCCATCACCATAAAAATGACTTTTAACTTGTCAGCGCTGCCGCATCGTAGCTGCCAGAAAGCGGACGAAAAAGCGCACAGCACACCTTTCATAATTTGAATAAATCCAATAGTTCGGCACATTGAGCCTGATGCGGCAGGTGCCACCGGCACTTCCGCCTCCGCGCATTCCTTCCTCCTCTGGAGAGGCCCGCCATGGACAGACTGCAAGCGATGGAAACCTTCGTCCGCGTGATCGAGGCCGGCAGTTTCAAGCAGGCCGCCGACACCCTGGACGTGCTCCCTTCGACCGTCACCCGCAACATCAAGGAGCTGGAATCGCACCTGGGCACGCGGTTGCTCAACCGCACCACGCGCGCGGTCAGCGCCACCGATGCGGGCCTGCGCTTCTACGACCGCTGCAAGGCGATCCTGCGCGAACTGCAGGAGGCCGAGGCCCAGGCCGCGCAGCGGACTGGCGCCTTGCGCGGCACGATCAAGATCGGCACCACATCGTCGCTGGCCCGGCATTGCCTCATCTCAGCGTTGCCTGCGTTCACGCGCCGCCATCCCCATATCGAGCTGGAGTTGCACCTGTCCGATACATCGGTGGATGTGATCCAGCAAGGCCTGGACTGCGTCATCCGTACCGGCGCGCTGCGCAGCTCTCGGTTGGTGGCACGGCGCATCGGCCGTTTCCACTGGGTCGTCTGCGCGGCGCCGGACTACCTTGCGCAGCATGGAATGCCCACCAGCGTGCAGGCCTTGCAACAACACGTCGCGGTGGGCTACCTCGGCGGCCACGCCGGACGCCTGGCCCATTGGCAACTCCAGCACCGCACGCTGACCGCTGCCGTCGCCATGCAAGAGAGCGTGCGTGTCGACGACACCGACGCCTACGTGGAAGCCGGCATCGCCGGGCTGGGGCTGATCCGCGTGGCCAGCTATATGGTGCGCGAGCACTTGGCCGCGGGTCGGCTTGTTCGCGTGCTGGAGGCGGTGCACACCGAGCCGGAGCCGATTTCCCTGCTGTACCCACACAGCCGACACCTTGCCCCGGCGGTGCGGGCCTTCGTCGACTGGAGCAGCGAGGTGGTGGCCCAGGCGTCGAGCCAGTGGTGATATCTATCGCTGATCAATGAACGACTGCCGCGCCGGGCCCAGATTCTGTGCTCTTGCACCTTCTCGATCTGGCACGATGAAGGCGCCCAGCATGGGGAGACTACGCCTGCCCCAGTTCTCCGGCGGTTCTGGCCAGAATCTCGGCTAGGGAACACGGCGTGCGCCCGCTCAAACGCGCGATGTCACCGCTAACGATGTCGTAAGCGCCGCGCGCCTGCCGCGCCTTCATCGATACCACGGCATCGGCAACCCCCTCAGGCAGACCCGTTTTGAGCAGCCCGGCTCGCAGCACCTCGGCAGGCATCACGTTCAAGGCGAAGGGGCGCTGGATGTGCTGCGCGACCAGGCTGCAGACCGCCTCACCGCGCAGGGCTTCAGGGCCGGTCAGTTGATACATGGCGCCCTCGTGGCCCTCGCTGATCAATGCGGCGGCCGCGGCTGTGGCCACGTCACCGCGCGACACGAAGCTGACGCGGCTGTCCGCAAGCGCGGCAAGCCCGCCTGCCGGCAACGCCATCCGCAACTCATCGATCAGGGTCTCGGAAAAATAGCTTATGCGCAGCATCGTCCACGCCGGGATCGTGCTCTTGATCAGCGCCTGCTCGCTGTGCCAGTACGCCGCGCCCACGGCGGGCTCCTCCTCACGCTGCGTTCCCGTTGCCGACAACAGGAAGACGTGACCGACCTGGGCCCGTGCAGCGGCATCGATGGCGGCCAGCATCTGGCGCGCGCGAATCCCCGGGCGCAGATCAGGCCCGGGAATCAACAGCAGGCGATCCAGGCCCTGATAGGCCGCCACCAATGTCTCGGGTTGGTCGTAGTCGCCCAGGCGAGCTGCGAAGCTTGGATCGGTCTTGGGCGTGCGCGAAATCGCCACCAGATCTTCGGCTGCGACCGTTTCCAGCAGCGCCTGGACTACGGCGCTGCCGAGCTGACCACTGGCACCACTTACACCTATTTTCATCATCACATTCCATGGTTATTTATGGTTCCTTAGGATATATTTGTACCTTTTGGGCAACAAGAACGCACGAATTCATGCCTCAGGAACACCCAGGCTCCTGTCGTCCCGAGGAATAGCCATGGAAAATCTGGAAGCCGAATGCCGCGGCCTGGCCGAGGTGATTGCCCGCATTGGCGACAAGTGGACGGTCATGGTCTGTGGCCATCTCTCAGAAGGCACCCACCGTTTCAATGCCTTGAAGCACCGCATCCCCGGCATCTCGCACCGGATGCTGACCATCACCCTGCGCGGGCTCGAACGCGATGGACTGGTGGCGCGCAAAGCCTATGCCACCGTCCCGCCGAAGGTTGAGTATTGCCTGACCCCATTGGGACGAAGCCTGACAGGCCCGCTGGCTGCCCTGGCAAGTTGGGCGCGCGAAAACCGGCCCGCCCTTGAACAAGCCCGCGCCGCATTTGATCGTCGTGCCGTGCAGGAATGAGCTGGCGCTGTGGCCTGACGAAGCGCGCCGTCAAGCAGCGGCGCATGCGCGGCATCATTCCATCAGGTCGCGCCACTTGGTCATGCGCTCGCCCAGGTCGAGCGTGTCGCCATCAACGCTGAAGCGGCCATCGCCCTGATGGTGGATCAGCCGGGTTTCCTTGCGCGCGGCGTCGATCCAGATGCGCTGCACCTCCAGCACCCACAGGTTGTAGCGGCGTGCCCAACCGTCATCGACGACGCGGCACTCCAGGTTCGCCCAGCATTCGCGCACCAGCGGTGCATCCACCGTGTGCGCGGGTGCGGGCGTCAGGCCGAAATGCGCGAACTTGTCCAGCGCATCGCCCGAGCAGTTGCCGATGTCCACCACCGTCTCGGCCAGATCCACCGTCGGCACGGCCAGCACGCATTCGCCCGTGTCCGACAGCGCCTGGTGGCTGTGATCCCACGGCCCGATGATGGCGCCGACCAAGGGCGGGTCGTGCTGCATCATCATGTGGAACCCCATCG
>JAFADB010000045.1 GCA_023425225.1 Pseudomonadota bacterium | reverse complement strand
GCCGGGGCAACCCGGCCGTTTTCTTTTGTGGGGAGGAGTGCGCTACAGTCCGGCGCCTGTATCGAGGAGTGCAACATGGAAAACAGCAGTACGGCCGCGAGGGCGCTGCCGGTGGTGGATGCGCGGGTCTATCCGCGCGGTGGTCTGGACATCCTGTCGCGGATCGAGGTGGCGCGGCTGCGCGACGCATCCATCGGCGGCATGCACGAATTGCTGCGCCGCTGTGCGTTGGCGGTGCTGACCAGCGGAAGCTCCTCGGACGACCCGCGCGCGGCACGCGACCTGTACCCGGATTTCGACATCCAGGTCACCCAGCAGGACCGCGGCATCCGCATCGACCTGAGCAATGCGCCGGCGATGGCTTTCGTCGATGGCGAGATCATCCGCGGTGTCGCCGAGCTGCTGTTCGCGGTGGTGCGCGATCTGGCCTACATGGCCATCGAGATGGGCGAGGAGTACGCCGCCGACCTGGAGTCGTCCGACGGCATCACCAACGCGGTGTTCGGCCTGCTGCGCAATGCGCGCATCCTGCAGCCAGCCGACCCCAACCTGGTGGTGTGCTGGGGCGGGCACTCGATCTCGCGCGACGAGTACATGTACACCAAGCAGGTCGGGTACGAACTCGGCCTGCGTGGCCTGGACATCTGCACCGGTTGCGGTCCCGGTGCCATGAAGGGGCCGATGAAGGGCGCGACCATCGCCCACGCCAAGCAGCGGCGCAGCCA
This sequence comes from Pseudomonadota bacterium, assembly GCA_023425225.1. Taxonomy (GTDB): domain Bacteria; phylum Pseudomonadota; class Gammaproteobacteria; order Xanthomonadales; family Xanthomonadaceae; genus MMGLT7. The sequence goes on along the minus strand of JAFADB010000045.1, from coordinate 12,170 downwards.
CACGCGCTACATCGGCGTCACCGAGCCGGGCATCATCGCCGCCGAGTCGCCGAATCCGATCGTCAACCACCTGGTGATCATGCCGGACATCGAGAAGCGGCTGGAGGCCTTCCTGCGCCTGGGGCACGGCATCATCGTGTTTCCCGGCGGCGTGGGTACGGCCGAGGAGATTCTCTACCTGCTGGGCATCCTGCTGAGGGAGGACAACCGCAAGCTGCCATTCCCGCTGGTGCTGACCGGACCGACGATCGCCGCGCCGTACTTCGAGCAGATCGATCGTTTCATCCGCCTGACGCTGGGCGACGAGGCAGCTTCGCGCTACGAGATCGTCATCGGCGATCCGGTCACGGTGGCGCGCAGGATGGCGCACGGCATCAAACGTGTCCGCGAATATCGCGTCGCGCAGAAGGATTCCTTCTACTTCAACTGGTCGGTCGATATTCCGCTGGAGTACCAGCGGCCCTTCGTTCCCACCCACGAGGACATGGCGGCGCTGGATCTGCACTACGGACGTCCGGCACCTGCATTGGCGGCGGATCTGCGCCGCGCGTTCTCCGGCATCGTCGCCGGCAACGTCAAGGAAGACGGCATGCGCCGGATCGAGCAGTTCGGGCCGTTCGAGATCCATGGTGATCCCGCCATGATGCAGGCGCTGGACGCGCTGCTGCGCAGCTTCGTGGAACAGCGCAGGATGAAGATCTCCGGGGAATACCGGCCTTGCTATCGGGTGCTGGCGTAAGAAGAGCAGGCTGTCCGGATCCTGCCGAGGGAAGGTGTCGGGCCTGACAGCCTCAACTCGGTGCGGCACATATTCCTGGGTATGAGGCGCGTCAAGCCCTTGACGCTCGTCTGCCTGTACCGACCGTTCATCCCTGTCGTTGTTGCCGATGCACGGCAAGGCGGGGGATGCTGATGCAATCACGCTGGGGAGCGTTGCATGTCCAACCGTCCTGTCGGCTTTACGCTGGTCGAGCTGATGATCACCATTGCCGTATTGGCGGTGCTGCTGGCCATCGGATTTCCAAGTTTCCAGAACTCGCTGCGCTCCAACCGGGTAGCCACCACGGTCAATGAAATGATCGCCTCGTTGTCGCTCGCGCGCAGCGACGCCATTCGCAATGGCCATGGTGCCGGCGTCTGTGCCAGTTCGGCAGGCACTGCCTGCGATGGGGGAACGTGGGGGGCGGGCTGGATGGTATGGGCTGATACCAATGGCAACGGGACCTTCGAAGCGGGGGAGACCGTGATCAAGTTCACCGCAGCCAATCCACGCATGGTGGGGGACGCCGCCAATCGCATCGTTGCCTATGACGCACGCGGACGCTTGCGCGCAGCCAACCCACTTTCCATCACCTTGAGGCCGGACGAATGCGGCAGCCAGCAGCTGCAGCGCACGCTCAATGTCTCGCGCACCGGTCAGGTGAAGGTCGCCCCGAGAGCATGCCCATGAGTCGTGGAAGGACCTTGAAGATCGCCCGCAGTTCCCAGGCCGGTTTCACTCTGATCGAAGTGATGATTGCAGTGCTGGTGCTGGCCTTCGGGCTGCTGGGGTTTGCCCTGCTGCAGACCATGAGCGTGCGATTCGCCCAGAGTGCCAACTTCCGCACGCAGGCCACCAACTTGACTTACGAACTGCTGGACCAGATCCGGATCAACCGGGTGGCCGCTGCCTCCTATGCCGGCGACTACGAGGCGACCATCGCCGATGCCGATTGCGTCTCTCCGACCGGGTCCGGATTGTCGACAGCGACTTTCATGAAGGACTGGCGCTGCCGCCTGGGCAAGGCATTGGGCGAGAACGCCACCGCGAAGGTGGAACGCAATGGCGATGTGATCACCGTGACTGTGGCCTGGGGCGATGAGCGCTGGAGCCAGACCGATGTGGAAGACACGAAGTTCACTGCGAGGACGCGCCTGTGAAAACCCGCATGACGCATACCTCGATGCGCGGCATGTCGCTGATCGAGCTGATGGTGGCGCTGCTGATCGGGACTATTCTGATACTGGGTGTGGTCCAGATATTCAGCGCCTCGCGAGCCGCCTATCAGCTTTCCGAGGGACTGGCACGAACCCAGGAAAACAGCCGCTTCGCGATGGATTACCTGCAGCGCGACCTGCGCATGGCGGGGCATTTCGGTTGCGTCAACGACCAGGCCCACGTCCGGCAATCACCTTCCGGCCTGACCACGACGTTCGGTGCCACGCCGCACCCGGCACTGCAGTTCGACGTTTCCATCCAAGGCTACGAAGCCAATGGCACCGGCCCCGGTACGACAGTGGTTCTGGCGGAGACTCCGACGACGGGAAGCACTGCCTTTACGCCCGAACTGCCTGCCCAGATCGCGGCTGCCACCGGCAACCGTATTGCCGGCAGCGACATTGTGGTTCTGCGCTATCTGGCGCCCGAGGGGGTGCCGGTGACGGCAATTTCCGGCTCGGCTGCCACGCCGGTCATCCAGTTCGATGGTGCTCGCTGGAGCGTGCTGCAGAGTGGCGTTTCCAACCCGGGATTGTTCGGCATCGCCGATTGCATGTCGGCCACTGTCTTCCAGGCCAATGCCGTTGACGGCAACGGGGGCGCCGTGACGGCTGGTCCCGCGCCCAACAACGCAACCGAATTCAGCAGCGTTTTCACCTCGGGCCAGGCCATGCTGTACCGGGCCGAGAGCGTGGTCTATTACGTGGGACTGAATGCAGAAAGCCGTCCTTCCCTTTATCGGCTCAGGTTTACCGCGGCTCCGAACGGCGCACTCGGCAGCGCCCCGGAAGAGCTGGTGGAGGGAATAGAGAACATGCAGATCCTGTACGGCCAGGATCGCGTATTGACAGCATCTTCGGCGCCTACCGGGTTCATCGATGCACAGAATACCGCCGCGGCGGTCGAGAGTTCGGTGACGCCAGCAGCCGAGGGATGGAGGCGTGTAGGCGCTGTACAGCTCGGTTTCGTCGCCGCCAGCCCGGCGCGCGCGGCCTCCCTGCAGGCAACGGCGACGCTCCCGATGAGCATGGGGGTGAAGTTCCAGACGCCCTCCGACGGACGCTATCGCTCCGTCTATCAGACAACGATCGCCGTGCGCAACCGCCTGTATGGCAACTGAGGCAACCATGAGCAGATTCCATATACCCGCCAGCGGCAGACGCGGACAGGAAGGCGCGGTGCTGTACATCGCGCTGATCATGTTGATCCTGCTTGCGCTGATCGGCGTGGTCGGCATGCAGGTTACCGGCCTGCAGGAGCGCATGGCGGCCAACTACCTCCGGGTCAATTTGGCCTTCCAGCGCGCAGAAGCGGATGCCCGGAATATCGAGGCCGCGATCGATTCCGCGGTCAGCGGCGGCGCGGGTGTTTATGCCGCAGATCAGGAAGTATGCGATCCGATATTCGACCCGGCCAGCTGGGCCAGCCAGGTCGCGACCGCCGAATCCTCCTTTACCCGGCGCATCGATAAATGTTTCGCCGCATCCAGTCTTCGCATTGGCGAGAAGCAGAACGAAGAAACCGGGAATATCTACGAGGTGACCGCGCTCTCCAGCGACGCGGACACCAATGCCTCCGCCTCGGCGGTCATCAATACGATCTATATCCCATGAATCCGACGCAGCGACTGTCCGCCATCCTCACGTCCGGCTGGACCCGGTTCTTCGCCGTGGTGCTGGTCATAGGCATATTGGTGAGCCGTGCCATCCCGCTGCCGGCGGCTGCGGGCGATTACAACATCGCGCAGACGCCGCTCTATCTGGCACAAACGCAGGCTCCGTTGATGATGCTGGTGATGTCACGCGATGAGCAGTTGTTCAACAAGGCCTACAGCGACTATACCGACCTGGATGGCGATGGAAGGCTGGATACCACCTACCAGGACGAGTTCGACTATTCGGGTTACTTCGATCCGAAGCTTTGCTATGGCTATTCCGGAGGACATTTCGAGGCATCGGGCAAGGCTGGCGGTAGCCATGAACACAGCTGTGGAGGCAACTGGTCGGGCAATTTCCTCAACTGGGTGACAATGAGCCGCCTGGACGTGTTGCGCTTCGTTCTTTACGGCGGCAAACGTTCGGGTACGCCCAACAACGGCGCCTTGCTCGAACGTGCGCATATTCCCAACGACCTGCATGCCTGGGTGAAGGTCTATTCCGGCAGCGACATCGGAAGCTTCACCCCGTTCAGTTCGACGACTTCGTTCTGCAATGCCTCTATCGGCGTGAATGGTGAACCGATCATGCGCGTTGCGAGCGGCAACTACTCCGAGTGGGCGGCAACGGCGCTGTCTCAGTGCTTGACATATGACGATACGAACAACTCGCAGACTCGCAACGACATTCCATCTAAGGCAACCAATTACACGGTAAAGGTCAACGTCTGCGCCAGCAGTGACGAGAGCAATCGGGAAAGTTTCTGCCGCGAATACGTGGACGGGACCAACCGGGTATACCGGCCGGCTGGCCTGCTGCAGGAATATGGCGAGTCGGGCAAGCTGCGTTTCGGGTTGGTCAGCGGTTCCTATTCCCAGCCGCGCAGTGGCGGCGTCCTGCGGCGGAATATCGGCCTGTTTGCCGGGAACAGCACGCCAGGCACCTGTGTCGATGGCGATGAGGTGAACCTGCAGACGGGGCAGTTTTGCAACCAGGGCGCTGGCAACGAAGGTATCATCAACACGATCGATCGTTTCAAGCTGACCCAGTGGGGCGGAAGCAACTGGAACGACTGCAACAACTACAGCATCCTGAATCGACAGGGCTTCGGATACCAGAATCTGGACAACCCGGGCAGCAACAGCTGGTCGCAGAAATGCTCGGGATGGGGCAACCCGCTGACCGAGATGTATGCCGAGGCGCTGCGTTACATCGCCGGGGAGACGAAAGCCTCGCCCGCATTCGTGGGTGGCAACGACCTGAGCGGGTTGCCCACCAATGTGACCTGGAATGATCCCTATCGCACCAGCGACGGCGGCAATTCCTACTGTGCAACCTGCAGCATCCTGCTGCTGTCCTCGGGACTGCCTTCCTTCGACAGCGACGAGATTCCGGGTGTCCCCCAGTTGCCCAATGCCAATTCGGCCACCAACGATCTGGGTAGCAAGGAGGGTATTGCCGGGAACTACTTCGCTGGGCGTATCGGCGCAACTCCGCTAGGCGAGTCACTGAATACCCACGAAGATACCTGCAAGTCCTGGACGGTTACCGCACTCGGAGATGTTCGAGGCATCTGCCCGGACTCGCCTTCGGTCGAGGGCAGCTATCTGATCTCCGGGTTGGCCTACAAGGCTTTCACCACGGATCTGCGCCCGGGCCTGCAGGACAAGCCGGAGGACTGGAAGAACGTGGTGCGCACCTATTCGGTCGCATTGGCCGAGAATCTGCCCAAGTTCGACATTCCCGTCGGAGCCGGCACCATCACGTTGTCGCCGTTGTGCCAGGCCAACAACTCCGGCAGTGCGACCGCCAACAGTGGCGGTTGGCGTACCTGTTTCCTTGGCTCGGTAGGCATCGGCAGCAAGCAGTCGTCGGTGAATCCCAAGAACATCTACGGACGCGATCTCAAGTACGTCGACGGCAAGCTGGTTGCGGGCAGCTACTCCCTGGTGTGGGAGGACTCGCTGTGGGGCAACGACCATGACAACGACGTGGTAGCCATGTTGAGCTTCTGTGTCGGGGACGCCTGCAACGACCGCACCAATCCGGTTGCGGGTTATTCGGGCAAGGACATCTGCTGGAATTCGAATTCCAGCATCTGCGATGGTGGTGGATCGCCGACGGTTGGCGCGGGCGAGGTGTTAGTACGGATCGAGAACCTGTCGGCCTATGCGGGCAATGCCATGCTCTCCGGCTTCACCGTCACTGGCTCCAACAGCGACGGCACGTATCGTGAAGCACTGCGTCCTGGCAACTCGGATGGTTCCCTGTTGACGCGTGTCGGCAATCCGGGAGCCGATGATTCGGAATCCAAGTGGAGCAAGCCCAAGGTCTACCGGTTCAGTGCAGGCAGCGGCGATACCAAGCTGCTCGAGAGCCCGCTCTGGTATGCGGCGAAGTACGGCAACTTCGACGACATCAACAAAAACGGTGTGCCCGATCCCGGAGAGTGGGACAAGAAGACGTCCGGTACGCCGGACGCATACTTCCTTGCCCGCGATCCCAGAGAACTAAAGAAGCGTCTTGGCGAAATCTTCGCCGAGGCGGCGGGCAGCAACGAAACCGTGTCGGGCGGTGGTGCCGGGGCTCGCATCAGCACCGATTCGTTTACGCTTTCTGCCAGTTACAGCGTGCCAACCGACTCCAATGACTGGATCGGCGATGTAGTGGCTCACCGCGTCACCAGCAGCGGCGCCGAAGGTGCCGAGCTTTGGAAAGCAGCAAGCCAGCTCAGTACCGTAGCGCGACGCATCTACATGACGACCTCGCCGACGCATCTGGATAACGATGAGCTCGTCGCAGTCAAGGCGGCTGCATTCAGCGTGGCGAATCTGCCGGGTACGACGGACGCCCAGCGGGTGGCCAGCCTGGGTCTGGACCATATTCCGGCCTGGTTTGGTCCCATAACGCCAGACAGGGTGCAGCAACTGGTCGACTACCTTGGTGGTACGCCGGTAGCGGATTTTCGTCAGCGCAGTTCTCTGCTGGGGGATATCGTCAATTCTTCACCTGAAGTGGTCTCTCCTCGTGATGATTATGGCTACGGCATGTGGGCCAGTTATGGCTCGGTCACGTGGAAGAAGACCCTGGGCGATCGCTACAAGACCTATCTGGAGGACAAGGCGAGTGGAAGTGCGTCGCCGGTGGTGTATGTAGGTGCGAACGACGGCATGCTGCACGCGTTCGACGCTTCTGCGACGACTGCAGGTGGCAAGGAGCTCTTTGCCTTCATTCCTGCCGCCGCGCGCAGCCACATGGCCGAGCTGGCCAATCCGGACTACGTGCACCGTTACTATGTGGACGGCCTGGTGACTCCGTCCGATGTCTATTACGGTTCCAGTTGGCACACCGTGCTGGTCGGCTCTACCGGTGCCGGCGGAGCCAGTCAGGCACCTTCGGCCAACAGTGCCGGGCATGGCGCGGTGTTCGGCTTGGACATCACCAGTCCCAGCAGTTTCGATCAGGACGACGTGTTGTGGGAGCTCTCCGGCGCCAACGATACGGATCTCGGTTTCGTCCTGGGCAAGCCTGTGGTCGTGCCCGTCACGACGGCCAGCGGCACTCCGCGCTTCGTTGCCTTGTTCGGTAACGGCGTGAACTCCGGAAGCGGCGCGCCAGTCCTGTTCGTGGTCGATGTTGCTACCGGCGAGGTGCTGCGCAAGCTCAAGCCGTCCAACGATTACGCCTCGCGCAACGGCCTGATGAATCTTGCCGGTGTGGCGACTCGGAACCACGACGGCGTGGTGGACACGGTGTATGGCGGCGACTTGCAGGGCAACCTGTGGAAGTTCGATCTCAGTGACGCAAACCCGGCCAACTGGAATGTCGCTTATTCCGGTGCGCCGTTGTTCCAGGCCTCGCGCGATGGCGTGGCGCAACCGATCACTGGCGAGATCGAGGTTTCCAGCGGTCCTGGCGGTGGTGTCAGTATCTTCTTCGGCACAGGCAGGTATTTCGCCGAGGAGGACAAGGCGGCCGGCCCCGGATCACCCATCCAGAGCCTTTATGGCATCTGGGACAATGGCAGCAGCGTGATTTCCGGGCGGTCGGAACTCGTCGGGCAGGTCATCACCGCCTCGGTGACTTCCAATGGCTATCAAACCCGCAATGTGTCTTCCAATGCCGTCAGCTATGTGAGCAAGCGTGGCTGGTACGTGGATCTGGCGGTTTCACCGGCAACCGGCGGATTGTTGGCCAACGGAGAGCGATTCTTCGGTACTCCCCGGATCCAGAACGGAAAGGTGTTCTTCACCACCTTCACTCCCGGTGAGGCAACCTGTTCGGGAGGGGGCGGTGTCAATTGGCTATATGGTCTGAGCCTGTTGACCGGCGCGGGCAGCATGTCCGGAGTGACGATCGGCGCGGATGGTGTGTCCGTGTGTACCGGCGACTGTGGCGCCATCGCTCTCAACAATGGGGATTCCACGGCACCGCCTGCCAAGGACACCAGCATCTTCGTACCCAAGTTGACGCCCTGTGATCCCGCCACGGATTCGACTTGCACCGTGGACAAGCTGATCGCCGCCGAGCAGTGCACGTTCGTGCTGCGCGCCCCGGGGGCCGAGCCGCTGAACATGCCGCGTCCGTGCGGTCGCCAGTCCTGGCGCCAGGTCCGATAAGGAGTTGTCCCGATGGTTCTGAATCCAAGAAGTCTGCGCCGGATGTCCGGTTTCACCCTGATCGAGCTGATGATCGTGGTTGCGGTCATCGCGATACTGGCGGCGATCGCGTTCCCCTCCTACCAGGAGTACGTGCGCAAGGCGAGGCGCGCCCAGGCCAAGGCGGATCTGGTCGAGTATGCCCAGCTGGCCGAGCGCTACCACACCGTCAACAACACGTATGCAGGTTTCGGGCTGCCGGGAGGAGTCAACCAGTCTCCACGGGAGGGGGGCACCGCGCAGTACACGTTGGCCCTGAATCCAGCGGCGACCCAGTCCACCTTCACTATCGTGGCAACGGCGGTCAACGGGCAGCTGCAGGACAGGTGCGGAAACCTGTCGATCGACCAGGCTGGTCGCAAGACGAACAGCAAAGGCAATCTCGCCGATTGTTGGTGATCCAGGTACTTGATCCGCAGCCGAATCACTGGCTACAATGCGCGCCCCGCCCGAATAGCTCAGCCGGTTAGAGCACTTGACTGTTAATCAGGGGGTCGTTGGTTCGAGTCCAACTTCGGGCGCCATACACTGCAAGGGCCGCGAGAGATCGCGGCCCTTTGCTTTTGTCTACTATTCCGGGCGCTGTCTACTATCTGGCCAGCTTCAGGTCGCGCCACTTTGGGCGATACGTCTCGTTCCATTCGGCTAATCAAGCCACCATGGGGACGGGCGGTTCTGCATCGCGCGATACTCCTGCTGATCTAGCCGCACGGTTGTGTCCCGGCCGTACGCTGCGAGCGAACACGGCCGGAGTTGTTGACGTTCACTTCCCCGCGCAACCTGCCGTCGATGCAGATGCGGAACTTGATGTTGCTGCCGCCGCTGCGGCCGTCCGGCTGGAAGCGGATCGCCTTGCGTCCGCTCGAGGACAGTACGGTCACCGAGCGCGGGAACGGGGCGCTTTCCTGCCGCAGGATGTGCGTGGCGGAGGCCGGCTGCGGTTGGCGCTGCGGGTCGCGATAGACGAGCCAGCCGTCGGTCCAGTCCCAGTTGCCGGTGCATATGCCGTTTCCCTGTGCCGGGCAGACCGATACCGGAATGCTGTGGGTGATGGCGGCCATCCGGGCCATGGCCAGCTGGCCGCTGACCAGGTGCATCGTGCTCGCTAGGCGTTGCCGTTCCAGGCTGTAGCGGAAACTCGGCAGGCCGATGGCCATTCCGAGGGCCAGCACGGTCATGGCGGTGATGGCTTCGATCAAGGTGAATCCAGCGGCGCTCCTGCGCATCTGCTGTCCTCCTGGGTACGGCAGGAGTATTCATGGATGCGGATGCCGTTCAGGATCGGCCGATGCCCGGCTGTGGGGTAGGGGATATCCCGGCGCAGCCGTCATCCGCGGGCTGGCTATACTGACAAACCGCCCCCATCTCAGCGGTCATGACCGATCGTTTCCAGCTCGTATCCCCGTACTCGCCGTCCGGCGACCAGCCCCAGGCCATCGACAAGCTGGTGGCCAACTTCCAGGCGGGCCTGGCCAAGCAGACGCTGCTGGGCGTGACCGGCTCGGGCAAGACCTACACCATCGCCAACGTGGTGCAGCAGGTGCAGAAGCCCACGCTGGTGATGGCGCCGAACAAGACCCTGGCGGCGCAGCTGTACGGCGAGTTCAAGTCGTTCTTCCCGCACAACGCGGTGGAGTACTTCGTCAGCTACTACGACTACTACCAGCCGGAAGCCTACGTGCCGTCGTCGGACACCTTCATCGAGAAGGACAGTTCGATCAACGAGCACATCGAGCAGATGCGGCTGGCGGCGACCAAGACGCTGCTCTCGCGCCCGGATGCGCTGGTGGTGGCCACGGTATCGGCGATCTACGGCCTGGGCGCGCCGGAGGACTACCTGTCGCTGCGGCTGATCCTCTCGCGCGGCGACCACGTCGACCAGCGCCAGCTGATCCGCCACCTGACCGACCTGCAGTACACCCGCAACGAGTACGAGCTGCATCGCGGCAGCTTCCGCGTGCGCGGCGAGGTGATCGACGTGTTCCCGGCCGAGTCCGACAGCGAGGCGATCCGCATCGAGCTGTTCGACGGCGACGTCGAGGCGTTGACGATGTTCGACCCGCTGACCGGCGAGACGCTGCGCAAGCTGCCACGCATCACCGTCTACCCGAAGACGCACTACGCCACCACCCGCGAGCGCACGCTTAGCGCCATCGAGACGATCAAGATCGAGCTCAAGGAGCGCCTGGAGCAGCTGTACGCGCAGAACAAGCTGGTCGAGGCGCAGCGGCTGGCGCAGCGCACCCAGTTCGACCTGGAGATGATGGCCGAGGTCGGCTACTGCAACGGCATCGAGAACTACTCGCGGCACCTGACCGGCAAGGGTCCGGGCGAGCCGCCGCCGACGCTGTTCGACTACCTGCCGGCCGACGCGCTGCTGGTGATCGACGAGTCGCACGTGACCATCCCGCAGATCGGCGCGATGTACAAGGGCGACCGCTCGCGCAAGGAGACGCTGGTGGAGTTCGGCTTCCGCTTGCCATCGGCGCTGGACAACCGCCCGCTGCGTTTCGAGGAATGGGAGGCGCGCTCGCCGCGAAGCATCTACGTCTCGGCAACGCCAGGTCCGTACGAGCTGCGCGAGTCGGCCGGCGAGATCACCGAACTGGTGGTGCGCCCGACCGGGCTGGTCGATCCTGAGGTGGAGATCCGTCCGGTCGCGACCCAGGTGGACGACCTGATGTCCGAGGTGCACGAGCGCATCAAGCTCGGCGACCGCGTGCTGGTGACCACGCTGACCAAGCGCATGGCCGAGAACCTGACCGAGTACCTGGGCGAGCACGGCATCCGCGTGCGCTACCTGCATTCGGACATCGACACCGTAGAGCGCGTGGAGATCATCCGCGACTTGCGCCTGGGCAAGTTCGACGTGCTGGTGGGCATCAACCTGCTGCGCGAGGGCCTGGACATGCCCGAGGTGTCGCTGGTGGCGATTCTGGATGCGGACAAGGAAGGCTTCCTGCGCTCGACCGGCTCGCTGATCCAGACCATCGGCCGCGCCGCGCGCAACGTGCGCGGCAAGGCGATCCTGTACGCGGACCGGATCACCCGCTCCATGCAGGCGGCGATCGAGGAGACCGACCGGCGCCGGCAGAAACAGGTGGAATACAACGCCGAGCACGGCATCGTGCCCAAGTCGGTGGCGCGCCCGATCAACGACGTGCTGGAAGGCGCGGTGTCCGAAGCCGCCGGCGGTGGCAAGGGCGGCAAGGGCAAATCGCGGCGCGTGGCCGAACCTGTCGAGGACTACCGTGCACTGGATCCGGCACAGCTGGCCTCGCGGCTCAAGGCGCTGGAACAGGAGATGTACCAGCACGCCCGCGATCTGGAGTTCGAGGAAGCGGCGCAGGTGCGCGATCGCATCAAGAAGCTGAAGGAAGCCAGCCTGGCCGTGTGAGCGGAGGTGGGCGCTGCGTAAAACGAAAAAAGCCGGCGCAAGCCGGCTTTTCTGTCGTCACGATCCGGAAGATCGTGGTGGGCGGTACAGGGTTCGAACCTGTGACCCCTACCATGTCAAGGTAGTGCTCTACCGCTGAGCTAACCGCCCGTTGGCCAACTACACATGGCGTGTAGCGGGCGCGCATTCTAGCCCGGCCGGGCGGGGAAAGACAATAGCTTTCCGTCGCCCGGACAAGGCCGCCAACGGCGGCTACAGCGCCTCGAAGATGCCGGCCGCGCCCATGCCGGTACCGATGCACATGGTGACCATGCCGTACTTCTTGTGGTGGCGGCGCAGGCCATGGACGATCGTGGCGGTGCGGACCGCGCCGGTGGCGCCCAGCGGATGGCCCAGGGCAATGGCGCCGCCCAGCGGGTTGACCTTGGACGGGTCGAGCTGGCTGTCGCGGATCACCGCCAGCGACTGCGCGGCGAAGGCCT